>JASJDI010000237.1 GCA_030065155.1 Xenococcaceae cyanobacterium MO_188.B29 | reverse complement strand
CGACAGGTGTTAGGTTTTAGGTAGTAGGTGTTAGGGAAGAACTTAATACCAGGATTCTGAGTTTTTAGAGGTTATAACCTTGCACTTGTTTAAGCTCAAAAGGCTCCGAAACCCTGATCCTATCTATCCTCAACTTTTATTCAGCAAGCTCTATTTAAACTAATGATTTTATAATCATAAAGCTAATTGCCCCAATTACTGCAGCAGCAGGTAAAGTAACTACCCAAGCTAAAATAACTGATTTGACTGTTTGCCAACGTACTTGCTTACCACCTCTTACTAAACCAATTCCCACTACTCCACCAACTAAAGCATGAGAAGTAGACACAGGTAAACCTAAATTAGAAGCAAACAAAATTGTGGTGGCAGTAGCAATTTCGGCACAAAAACCAGTACTAGGTACAAGAGTAATAATATCCTCGCCAATAGTAGCAATAACTTTTTTTCCCTGTACTGCTAAACCAGCAACAATACCAAAACCACCTAAAATTAAAATCCAAATAGGGACATCTATGTCTGTTAAAGGAACAGTATTATTTGCCAATACATAAACTATAGCTGCTAAAGGCGCGATCGCGTTACCAACATCGTTAGAACCGTGGGCAAAAGCGACAAAACAAGCACTAAGTACCTGAAATCTGCCGATAATTTTTTCGACAATTTGCGTATTCTGTTCTGATTGGTTTATTTTCCGTTGCTGCTTACCCAACTGCTGCCAACTATACCAACTAAGACTAGCTGTGCCTACCCCACCAAAGACTAAAGAAAGATCGTGAGTAGGAAAAGGAATAAAGTTAAACAAAGGTCGATCGAATAAATTAGGTAAGACAATTACACCAAAAATACCCAATAAAATACTACTCAACCAGGGTATCCACTCTCGTAGTTGTTCTAAAGAATTAGATTGAGTTAAAATCCAACGTCGAACTACACTATAAAAAGCAGCAGCGATCGCGCCACTCATCACAGGGGCAACTATCCAAGCTAGACAAATACGACCAATAGTAGACCAGTCTATGGCTTGTGAACCCGCAGCTAACCAACTAAAACCAGCGATCGCACCTACTACTGCATGGGATGAAGCAACGGGTAAACCTTGACTGGTAGCAATTTGTAACCACAAACCACAAGCTATCAATACCGATACCATCCCCACTAAAAATATTTGGGGATTATCTTTAAATAAACTAGGTTCTACTACTTGTGTTGCTAAAGTCGCTGCTACTTGCTGTCCAAAAAAAACTGCTCCCGTAAATTCGAGAATACCAGCAATAGCGATCGCTTGAGTAAGAGTAATCGCTTTTGAACCTACAGAAGTTCCCATAGAATTAGCAACATCATTAGCTCCTAAATTCCAGGCAACATAAAATGCTAAGAGAGAGATTAGACTAAGTTGAAGAATAATTGGAAAAGACAAGTTTTAATAGACCTCGTGCATAAATCAAAAATTTCGATTTTGTTAGTGGTTAGTAGTTAATTTGATTGCTTAATCATAATCGCTGTCACGATCTTCTTTTTTGCCCTTGCTTAGTTCTTCAATACCATTAAGCAACTGTTTTAAGGGGATTTTCTTTCTAAGTTTACCGATAACTTTATAGGTTTCTCCCATTGCTTCTAAACCTAGTAGTTCTTGATAATCTAAAACAATTTCCATCTCTTTACCCTCGTGATTCTTGTCAATGAAGGGAACTTTTTTCTCTGGGGTAATCCCAGGAATAGTTTCATGAATGTAGTCAAACTGGAAACGAATAGCAGCCAAGAGATCGCGCCTAGTGTTTTCTTGCCCTTTAACACGAATAATGATCTTTTTGTCTTCTCTGTCAGCTTTAACTAAGGCTGTATTGTTTCCTTGTTCTAAGACTACTCCACTACGCCAGTAAGTTTGTTGATGAATGAAATGATTCATACGAACGATGAAGCGAGAAATAATACTACCAGGTAAAACAGGGTAATGATATTCAAAAGCTAGAGTATTCTCCCATTCTCCTATCTTGGGTTGTTCTTTAGGTAGAATATCGGGAATAAGAAATCGCTTATCGGGTTCAACATCAAAACACAATTCAAACTTCCGCATCATATCAATAATGAACATCTGTTTGTTTTGAAGATATCTGTGCGGGTCTAAAATTCTTGACAACATTTCTCTATCAAGAATACCTTTGTGTTCGACGATTAATTGATAATCGTTGAGGATTTTGTAAACACCATTAGTTACCCATTCTGGATTGAGTACATGAGTATCTTGTAATCGATCGTCATCTTTAAAATTCAGCACTACTCCTAAATCGTGAAGCAACTGGATTAAGTTACCTTGGTCTCTTGCTTCTGTAACCCCTTCCTCTTTGCAAAAAGATTGATATTCATCGTAGGAAATATAATCTTTATTTTTATATAAATCTTCTAGTCGTTTTTTGATATTAAACCAAGGTAAAGGTAATTGATTATCGATATGTTTTAGCTTACTAATTTTTGTTTTAATCGATTCTTGCAATTCTTCAATTCCCTGTCCTTTTGCACAAGAAGTCTCGATAAAAGCTTTGATTTGAGGATATTTTTGTTGTAAACCACGTTTATCAATATCTAGAGGATGTTGATCGGCTTTATTTCCGACGATAATTACAGGAGAATTTTTACCAAAACTTTGAATAATTTTGAGCCAATATTCGATACGGTTTTCTTCTTCCCCTAAAGTGGTATCCAAAACCAAAAGATAAAGACTGCGCTTAGTCAGAAAAAATTGATGGGTAGAGTGCATAATTTCTTGTCCACCAAAATCCCAAACATTAACTTGAATCTGACGCTCATCTACTTCAATATTCCAAGTTTCAATATCAATACCATCGGTTTTGTTGCGACTTGGATCGTATTGATTTCTAATTAAACGTTCTTTTAAACAAGTTTTACCAACACCACTTTGTCCTACCAAAAGCATTTTGGCTTCATTCAGAGATTTTTTCTGGTTATTTTTTAGGGATAGATAGTAATTGATGATAGTAGCTGGCTCAAGAATTTTGTTTAAAATCTCTGGTGGTATGGGCAGAGAATTAGAGTAAAGATCAAGTCTGGTGAGGTTGGTTAGTTGTCCGATTTCTGCTGGCAAACTGCTTAGAGAATTAGAGTAGAGGTCAAGATATGTAAGGTTGGTTAATTGTCCGATTTCCGGAGGTAAAATACTTAGAGAATTAATTTTCCACCCTGAGACTGTCTTTTTCCAACTACCTAAAATTAGTTTTTTAAGCTTAGACAACTTGCCTATCTCTGCTGGAAGTTCGGTTAGTCCCATACCAGAAAGATTGAGTGTTTCTACTCCATTTTTAGCTGCTTGTTCGATTATTCGTAGTACTTTAATGTTGGGTGTTTCAAGATTGCTTTCATTCTCTATTACTACTTCTTCTTTTACTGTTTCAGGCGTAGAAATTTCTACTGCATACCAATCACTAACAATATCTTCTGGCTGTAAATCCAAAACTGTACAGATAGCTTCTACTGCTTCTTCCCCAATCTTGTATTGTCCATTTCCCCACTGAGGATTAAACAAACGCTTAACTTGGTCTTGAGTTACATGCGCTGCATTCTTAATATCTTCATAAAACTATTTTTTATTGTTGTAGGTTGGTTAAATCAGAAAGACGATTCTTAGTACCCAAAAAAGTAGGGTGGACAAACTAACTATCAACTCAGCAGGACACTTGAAACCTAATTTTGCCCACCTTACAAGGTATAAGCTAACTTTTCCCTTAAACCCTAAGATCAGAAAGAGAGCCGACGACTTGCCGTGTTTCGTCTCGGCTCTCTTAACTGGTTCGCTCCTCACACGCTTGAAATGATATGCGGGTTTATCTGAAATGTCAACATTTTTTCTGGTATTTTATGTAAACATTTATTGCCCTCCTAGAGACTTAGCATTCTACTACTTTGTCAAGATTGATTTGAGGGATAAGTGTAACTAAATTTTCTCCCGTGTCTTCCTTGTCTGCCTTGTCTTCCTCTCTTGGTGCGCGTTCGTGATAGCGAGGAAACCTCGCCTCTCTTGGGCAGCATTCCCTTGCGTCTTTCGCCGACGCGGGGTCTGCCCGCAGGGTCGCACCGCTTGTCTCATCTCAACCCATCATTTCAAAATTGACAGAGTACTACGTCTCTACTAATTCCCCTGTTGTCTTTCTCGGCGAATTCTTCTGGTAGCTGCTTCATGTTCTGCTAAAGTTCTACTAAAAACATGAGTACCATCGTAACGAGCTACAAAAAAGAGATATTCGCTACTTTCAGGATTGAGAGTAGCTTTAAGGCTAGCAACTCCTGGGCTAGCAATAGGTGTTGGGGGTAAGCCAGGATTCAAATAAGTATTATAAGGAGAAGGAGTATCTACTTGAGCATAGGTTAGAGGTCGATCGGCAGTTTGTCTAATTCCTAGAGCATACTCTACAGTGGGGTCAGAACCTAATGTCATGCCTATTTTAAGTCTGGAGGTAAACACTCCAGCAATTAAATTGCGTTCCTCTGCTACTACAGATTCTTTTTCCACAATACTGGCAAGAGTTACCCATTCGATAAGACTGAATTCAGTTTGTGCTTGTTGATAGACAGGAAGCGCATCTTGTTGAAATTGAGTTAGCATCACCTCAATAATTGCTTGCGGATTGTTAATGCGATCGCTGGTAATTTTATAAGTATTAGGATAAAGAAAGCCTTCTAAATGAGGTAAACTTGCTGGCAACCAAGGATACTTATCGTAGGGAATATTTTGAGTTGCAGCCACAAAATCATCAGCACTAAAATAACCAATAGATTCAAAGTAGTTTGCCATCTCTCGAATTGACCAACCTTCAGGGATAGTGAAGGTAGTTTGCATTATCTCTCCGCGCCAAATTTTTTCAGCAATATTATTTAAAGAATCTTGAGGATAGATAAGATACGTACCTGCTTTAAAACCACCTTGGGATTCTTGTTTTTGTTTCCACCAAACCCACAATTTCCAGGCATCTGCTGAACGAATTAGATTAGCTTGGGCTAATTCTCTGCCAATTTGTTGCCCTGGAGTTCCTGGCGATACTGTAAACTGAGTCGGTTTTGTACTAACGCCAGTTGTTTCTCCTCCTATGGTAATAGGAGCAGTAGCTCGCTGCCACCAAGCCCAACTTTGCCAAACACCTAAACCAAGAATTAGAATAAGTAAGCTACGAAAAAGGGGAAACTTAGCTTTTTTTGCTGAAGAATTCATAAAAAACCTAATAGAAAGCTTGACTACTAAAAGATCAGAAATCATTTGTTCTAATCGAAATCCTTTACGTTCAAGGCATTGCCTTGCCCCTACCCTGAACTCCTGAACTTCTGAACTCCTGAACTTCTGTATCTTTTACCCCAACTATTCTAATTCTTCAAATAATAATTCTTCGAGAATTGGCTGAAACTTTTCTTCATCTGGAGAAACAAATTCTAACTCTCCGTCTGAGTTTTGCCTGGCAAAAAATAACAAAGGAGTTAGGGGTGTATAGATAGAATATTTTTGCTGAGAGTGATAAAAACTGGCTAAAAATTGTAACTCTTCTGACTCTAACTGACTATCCTCCTCATCTAAATTAAGAGTTAAGATATTATCCTCTTCGATGGGGGGTAATTCTCCTGTCACAGTTAAAGTATATGCTGTATGCTGGAGATAAAGATTTTGTTCAGCTAAAACTGCTTTGGCATCAGCAAAAACCATCTCGATTTCTTCATATTCTTCGAGCATAATTGCTTCTAATGCCTCATCTTCCTCATTATTGCCATCTTCCCAACTAATAATAACTACAGGGATATCCACAGGCATCAAGAGTAAATAAACTATACCATCAGATTCAAGAGCATGCTCTATATAGCAGTCAAGAGAATTCCCTCGCTGGTCTTTTAAAGTCACTGTTTCTGCTTCATATTGCTCATTGTCTGGATCGAATTGGGATGAAGACATATCCTACAGAAGAAATTTTGCTGGCAAATATGTTTGATATAAGTTAACTAGCAAACAAAAAAGCAAAAAGCTCATTTTATTTGGCAATAAAATTCAGAATATCACGACAGGTGTTCTTCCTAACTGAGAATTTCTGCTGAATACAGTCTAAGCAAGAAGTATTATGTGGATTAGAGCTTTTAGAAATAACTACAACTCTTCTATATCTTTCAATCCTTCCCATTGATATAGATATTTAACAATGACAGCATCGGTAAGATTGTATTGTAGAGGGGTAATGGTAATGTATCGATCGCGAATCGCTTGAACATCAGTCAAAATATGTGGAGGAAGGTTAGGATTGGCTGGCTGTTCAATATCTTCTATAATCTCTCCTACTAACCAATAATAACTTTTCCCTCTAGGATCGAAACGTTTTTGAAAATTTTCGATATAACGACGTAATCCCTGACGAGTAATTAGGACTCCCACTATTTCGGACTCAGAAACAGCAGGAATATTGACACTAAGTAGCATTGGTTGGGGTGGTTTGTTAGCATCTATCTGCTCTATTAACTTCAGGGCAAAATTAGCTGCCGTCTCAAATTGATGAGAGGTAAAACTAGCCAGACTAAAAGCAATGCTGTTAATTCCTTCTAGTACTCCTTCCATAGCTGCGGAAACCGTCCCAGAGTATAAAACATCCGTACCTAAATTGGGACCATGGTTAATACCAGATAAAACTAAATCTGGACGAGTCTCCATAACTGCACTGAGGGCAAACTTAACACAATCAGCAGGAGTCCCAGAACAAGACCAAGCAACTACTGTAGAATGGAAAATATTTTCGACTTGTTCCGCTCTAATTGGTTGATGTAGAGTAAGTCCATGTCCTGTGGCAGAACGCTCCCTATCTGGGCAAACTACTGTTACTTCATGACCAGCTTGTGCCAGAGCATTAGCTAGAGTACGAACTCCTAAAGCAAAAATACCATCATCGTTGCTAATTAGTAATTTTAATTTTTTTTCTGGGGACATTGTTGATTGTTAAATTGTTAGTTGTTACTTGTTAGTTGTTACTTGTTACTTTTTGATTAGACTTCTTGCAAAAGTAAATTTTAAATTACTATCACAATCAGTAACTTACTACGAACTACGAACTACTTCGCTGAACCAAGATTTCTGAAATTCAGATAAGGGTTTATTGTTCCTTACGACCTGATTTCGGTACACTGTTAGGAGTAAATTAGACATTATATTTAATCGCTCAAAGAAATTTTAATTTATCAATAATGAGTACTGTCCCTAATTCCTTAGAAACCCAACTGAAAGAACTACAACAAGAAGCGGTAAGTGCGATCACTGCTATTAATACTTTAGAAGAATTAGAACAACTAAGAATTAATTATTTAGGGAAAAAGGGTCAGCTATCCCAAATTTTAAGGGGTATGGGCAAATTAAGCGCAGAAGAAAGACCCCGTGTTGGTGGGTTAGCTAATGAAGTTAAAGAAGAATTACAAAGTAACTTAGAGAAGCAAAAACAAGCCTTACAAAAAGCAGAAATTGAAGCCAAACTTAAAGCCGAAACCCTAGATGTAACCATGCCTGGGGTCAGCCGTCCTCTCGGTCATGTCCACCCCCTCAATGGCATGATCGATCGCATGTTAGAGGTTTTTGTCGGTTTGGGATACACTGTCGCCACTGGTCCCCACATGGAAACAGATTATTACAATTTTGAAGCCCTAAATACACCACCAGACCATCCTGCTAGAGATATGCAGGATACTTTCTATCTTCCTGGAGGGAATTTATTACGTACCCATACTTCTTCGGTACAGATTCGCCGTATGGAAAACCACGAACCCCCCATTCGTATTGTTGCCCCTGGTAGATGCTATCGTCGCGATACAGTAGATGCTACCCACTCAGCAACTTTCCATCAACTAGAGATTTTAGCTGTAGATAAAGACTTAAAGTTTACCGATCTTAAAGGTACTATTAAAGAATTTTTACGACGTATTTTTGGAGACGATATTACTGTCCAATTCCGTGCTAGCTATTTTCCTTTTACTGAACCTTCGGCAGAAGTAGATGTGCAGTGGAAAGGTAAATGGTTGGAAGTAATGGGTTGTGGGATGGTCGATCCTAATGTCCTGAAAGCTGTAGGTTATGACCCTGAAGTTTATACTGGGTTTGCTGCTGGCTTGGGTATAGAAAGATTTGCCATGGTATTACACCAAATTGATGATATTCGTCGTCTTTACAATAGCGATTTGCGTTTTTTGCGTCAGTTTTAAGGATATTTCCCGAAAAGAAAGTACCCAAAAAAGTAGGGTGGGCAAAATTAAGTTTCAAGTTCCCTGCTGAGTTTACAGTTAGTTTGCCCACCTTACAAGGGATAAACTTTCTTAGAAATCACCTAAATAGACTTATAGTGAGCTTTAGTCTATTTAAAATCATTATCATCTCTAGTAATCCTAAATTCATCAATATTCCAAAAAGCTCCCCCTAAAGCGGAAAATTTGGTATTCTCGATGCGATCGCGCATTGCCTGAAAAGATAGTGAATTCACTAAAAAAAATACAGGTAATTCTTCAGCTACAATTTGTTGAAATCGGTTATAAATTGCCTTGCGCTTGCTCAAATCTAACTCTTTAACTCCAGCAGCAAAGAGACTGTCAATTTCTCGTTCCCAGTCGGAAACTTCCCAACCTTTGAGGGGAGATTCTCCTGGTTGAGTCCCTTGGTTGAATTGATGAAACGACCCTCCACTATACCAGAACGGAAATACTAAGTGAGGTTCAACTAATCCTGCGGAAAATGCACCCACATAACATTCCCAATCCCTACTAGAGAGCAACTTTTTCAGTACAACGTTGAAGTTAAGCACTTGCAAATCCGCTTTAATCCCAATCTTACTCAGGTCTTGTTGAATCTGGACTGCTGCATCTAACCGAGACTTGTCTTCGGATTTCACCATAACGGTAAATTCTACCCTATGTCCATCCCAATCTATTAGCTCTTGTTTAGAGTTGTACTGGAAACCAGCATCTAGTAGCAATTGCTTTGCCTTGAGTCGATCGTAACTGTAAACCTTTAAGCCTTCTTCTGGAGAAAGATAGTAGGGACTTTGGACAGCAATTGGCGAATGCTGTAATTCACCTAGTCCCTGATAGATATTATTTTTCATCCTTTCTCTGTCAATAGCATAGGCGACTGCTTGCCTAAAAGCCAAAGTATTAAACCAACGAGATTTAATTGGGTCTACGAAAGGTTTTTCTTGAGGGTTGCGAGCCTTATTCAGATTAAAACCAACAAACCTAATGCCAGGCGTTGGTCCACTGTTATAAATAGTATATTTTCCGCGCTTTTCTTCTCGCTTCAGTAACCTAAACATCTCAGGTTTTATCTGCAAACTATCGAGATCTCCAGAGCGAAATCGAATCAGTTGGTTGTCGGTAGAGGGAATAATGGACAAGACAAGACGATCGATATAGGGTAGATGATTCCCCTGAGTATCAAAACGCCAATAGTAGGGATTCCGTCGCAATACCACTCGCTGAGAGGGAGTATAGCTTTCGATAATATAGGAACCATTGCCAATGATTTCTGGTGGATTTGTGTCGGTTGACCAAGTTGAGAGAAACTGAGGATTTCCTTTGGCATCGATAGATAGCACTGAAGAGCGCAACTTATGAGCAGGAAGAATTGCCAGTGTTCCTAAAGATCTCAAAAAAGGAGCAAAGGGTTCGGGTAGAGTAAATTTAATTCTGCGTCGATCGAGTTTCTGCACCGAGGGAAAAACATCAGTGTTCCCAATACGCAAAAAATCTCTATATAAAGTAGGAATCTTTTTATTGAGGTAAATGTCCTGATAAGTAAAGATTACGTCATCAGTAGTAAGAGGTTTGCCATCTGACCATTTGAGTCCTTCACGCAGAGTAAAGCTAATTTGCCTTCGATCGCGGGATATTGACCAAGACTCAGCTAGTGCTGGTTCTAACTCACCAGTGATACCATTCTGACTGACTAATCCATTGTAGATTAAAGGGAAAACACTATAGGGAGAATTATTTAGAGCGTAGTTAAATGTGTCAGGATCGCTAGGAGTGACTAAAACTAATTGAGATATGTGGGCTTGTTGGCTTTTAAACTGGGTAAAGTCACAACCAGTAAGGAGCAAAAGACAAAATAATCCCAAGGCGACTGCTAGATGTATCGATCGAACAACAGCAGCAATCATTGTAGTTTTCTTGAGAATCAGCATTTTTTTGCTCAAGGACGATCTGCCAAAAGCAGCACTTCTCGATCGCATGTCTCTGAAACATCCTTAATCTTAATTTTAGTATTATGCGCTGAGCTAAACATCTCCGTACAGAGGAAAAATTCAGGTATTTTTTCAGGTATCTAAAAAATCCGACACTAATGACACAAGAAAAAAATATATATCCAACAATTAATGCTTGTTGATAAAAATAATTATATTGATTAAACAAACAGAGAAAGTGATTCAATAAAAAAAAGAGAGAAGAAAAAAGGAAGCAAGCGTAATGCCATATTTGCTTGATTTTCAGGTTGAGTATCCAGCAACGATGACTCAGAAAGAACTATTTACGATCTGGGCAAAAGAAGCTGATGCAGCACTGGGCGCGAAAAAAGATGGTGTAGTCGTCGATATTTGGAAGTGTGTTGGTAGTCGTCGTGTAGTTGTCGTAGTCGATGTAGATAGTCCTGACCCCCTCGATCGAATTCTCATGGATTTGCCCATAATGAAGGAACACGGTCAACATGTGCAGGTTGAGGTAACACCTCTACGCCGTTATGAAGATTTTGCTGAGGATGTTAAGAATCGTCTAGAGTAAATCTCTTATTAACTGACGTTATGCAAGATCACAAGAAATTAGTAAATTAGTAGTTTAGATCAGCTACAACAACAAAAACATAAATCTTTTATTCATATATTTGGCAAGGAGTAGTAGACGTGAGCTTAAAGAGAGTAGGCATTAAACGCTCTTAAAAACTGTTACAGTCGAGCAGGAAGTCACCTTCCTACCCTCTGATTCAAAACCGTGCTTGCGGGTTTCCTCGCACACGGCTACTCCCTGCTTTTCGAGATGGTTTTCTTTCCTGGTGTGGCGATCGCCAC
>JASJDI010000236.1 GCA_030065155.1 Xenococcaceae cyanobacterium MO_188.B29 | reverse complement strand
AATAATATGGCGATCGCTATCTATACTAATTAGCTTTCTGGATTGAAAATCGCCAAGAATTCTAGTAATAGTTACTCTAGTAGTACAAATAACATTAGCTAAACTTTGATGGGTAAAACGCAACGTTAGACGAGTACCATTAACAACTGATTGACCTATTTCTTCTTTTAAGAGTAGCAACAATTGCCATAAACGGTCTTCCACTTTGCGTAATCCAGCAATGGTTAGAAACTTTTCTGCTTTAATTATTCGTTGACTTAATTGTGCCATTAAAACTCTGGCAAGATTGGGAGATTGAGCAATATCTAAGGGTGAACACCATCTCGCATATACATTACATAGAGCCTGCGCTCGATAAATATGGTTATTTTTAGAACAGTCGCCAAAAGAATTATTATTAGTTACCCAACCTAAAATGATTTCATCACCATTAGCACTAATCCTACTTAGTTGAACTACTCCTCGATAAACTTGCCAAAAACCAGGCTCAAACAAGGGTATTTCGTCTCCCTTTTGGTAAGAATGCAATAATAACTCTGGTTCTTTAATATCTTGATAGTTACTGGAGTCTGAGGAATTTCGGGTTAAGAGCATAATTAGCAAATTATTTGTAGAATCTTGGGGATCTCTATTCGAGTTGAGGAAAGTAATAATAATTAGTTAGGTTTGTTTGGTCGTCATTGTTTGTTTATACTTAACTTTGAGAAATACCAAAAACTTGAGCCATAATCGAGCAGGGTAATCGTAAAAAGTGAAGATATCTCCATAAGCTAAGTTAGCATTTTTATGATGTAAACAATGACGTTCAGGGGTAGTAATAAAGAGTAACTTACAAAGTAATTTAACTTGTTTGGGAGTTTTCCACTTAATAATTGAAACGTGTCGCCACACTACATGAAGCTCACCTAAAATCAAACCGATAATAGTACCTAAAGGGGAAATATTCCATAACCAAGGCACAAAGATAAAATAGGGAAGAGCTCCTAAAAATCCATCTAGCAAAACCAACGGATTTCTTGTTAGTACTGCATAGTGGACGAAACTTCTGTTTTTCCCGTGATGAACTAAAGAATGAAATTTACCGAAAACGTGTTCTGGTACATGATACAAAAAAGTAGAAATAGCGTCGCCAATAACTAGTAGAAATGTAGCGACTAAAAATGCTTTTACTATAAACACATCTAACTCCTCACCCACAGAAGCTAGCTTAATCATTTAAAGTTAAGAGCATTTTAATATTTATTTAAATTTTGTTGAATTTGTTTAATTTGAGAAAATTCTACAGAAAGGTAAACACATTGGATGCAATATTTCTAATCAAGTTTATTTGATTTGTGGAGATCAAAAATCTTTGTACCAATTCTATATAAATTCTATATATAAGTATTCAAGCCAGTCTAAAATTATATAGCAATTAGAAATTATTATGTGCGAATAAACAAATAACAAAGAACCAATAACGAAAGACATTTAGCTACAAGAACTCTCACAAACTAAATAAAATTACTATATAGCAGCAATATTTCTTTCTCCAGTTCGGATTCTAATTATCTCTTCTACTGGATAGACAAAAATCTTACCATCACCAATGGTATTAGTGCGAGCAGCGAGAGATATTTCCTGGACTACGGTATTTACTTGTTCGTCTTCTACTACAACTTCGACTCGAATTTTACCAATAAATTCTATTCTGTATTCGTTACCACGATAGCGGGTAGTTGTTCCTTTCTGCCGACCAAAGCCTTTGACTTCTGATACTGTCATACCTATGATACCAGCATTCACTAGAGCTAACTTAACGTCCTCTAGTTTATGAGCGCGGATAATCGCTGCTACTTTTTTCAATTATTCTTTCTCCCAGTTAGTTTTTCTCTCTTAAGTTAACTTTTATTCTGGGAATTGGGAACACAACCTTCTTCTGGCTGACAACCGAAAGGATAAGTAGAGTAATAGGTAGAATCTCTTTTCCCAAACCAATTGTAACGATTGTCTCTAATTTGCTCATAGGCGCGATCGCCTGTCCATTTTACCCCTGGTATGGCTCTATAAGCAGCAATCAAAGCATCACCAAAAGGTAATAGGTTCGTAATTTCTTCAGCTGCTTCACTACCTTGCCATCTTCTATCTGGTTGTTTACCATCGATTAAAATCATTCCCATTTCGCAATCTTGCGCTGTAATACCAAATTCGGCTAATTTCTGTCGATCTTGCATGGGAATGTAGTCGAACAATTTTCCGCGATCGAATTGTTCGAGTAGCTTAGTAAAGTTGGTACAAAGATTGCAATTACCGTCGTAGATAACGTGATATTTCATAATGTAGGAGTTACAGAAGTTCAGGAGTTACAGAATAAATTCTAATCAATTCTGAACTTCTGAACTACTTGATTCTGAACTTCTTCTTTTATTCTTCCTCGTCTGTTTCCTCTTCTGCTGCGGGGGGAACTAAAGCCACAGCAGCGATCGCATCATCATCGTCTAGTCTTTGTACTCTTACTCCTGTAGCAGTACGGGACTGAGGGGAAATGGCATCTACTGCTTGACGAATGATAATTCCTCGATTGGTAATAATCATCATTTCATCTTCTTGATTAACTACATGAATAGCAGCTAGTCGATCGTCAGCAGACTTAAATTTAATTGCTCTTACTCCCATACCAGCACGGTTTTGTAAACGGAATTTAGTAACAGGGACGCGCTTCCCATAACCGTTATTGGTAATAGTAAGTAACCATGGTCCTAAGTTGGCTTCTTCGGCAATCAACTCTTCACTTTCTAAACTATCATCTTCGTCATTTTCCCCATTAGCAGCAATATTAGCAACTACTTGAGAAGGTAAGATATCCATACTAATCAGTTCGTCATCTCCCTTTAGCTTCATAGATCTTACTCCTTTAGTCGATCGACCCAAAGGACGCAATTGCTGATGATCGGTTTGGAAGTGAATTGCCATTCCTTTCCGTGTACCGATAATTACACTATCTTCTTGTTTTGCTAGACGTACCCAGCGCAGTTCGTCTCCTTCTTCGAGGGAAATAGCAATTAAACCGTTGGCGCGAATATTGCTAAAAGCAGAAAGAGCGGTTTTTTTGATATTACCGTTGCGGGTTAACATTACCAAGTATTCTTCCTCGGTAAACTCTGTTACAGGGATAACAGAAGTGATTTTATCGTCCTTCGATAGGGGTAACATCTGGACGATGGGAATTCCTCTAGCGGTACGGGAGGCTGCGGGAATTTGATAGGCGTTGAGAGAGAAGACTGTACCTCGATCGCTAAAGAAGAGAACATGATCGTGGTCACAACAGGTAATAAAATGTTCGATTACATCATCTTCTTTAATCTTAGCAGCAGCTTTACCTCTAGTAGCACGACTTTGAGCGTCAAAGTTACTCACAGGCATTCTCTTAATGTAGCCTTGTTCAGTTAAAAGGATTACTGCTTGTTCGTTAGCGATTAAATCGATATCTAGTAGTTCTCCTTCTCCTTGAATAATTTCTGTACGTCGAGGAGTGGCGTGGAGTTCTTTGATTTGGGTAACTTCTGACTCTATAATTGCTTCAATGCGTTCTCTTTTAGCGAGAATATCTTGCAAATCGGCTATTTGTCTCTGTAAGTCTTCGTGTTCTGCCTGAATTTTTTCTGCTTCGAGGGCAGTTAATCTCCGCAACTGCATTTGCAAAATAGCATCTGCCTGAGTCTCAGATAAACCAAACCTCTCTACTAATTCGGTTCTCGCACTAGCAGTATCTGCTGCACCACGAATTAACTGAATAACTGCATCAATATTTTCTAAAGCAATTAGTAACCCTTGTAAGAGATGATCTCTTTCTTCTGCTTTGCGAAGTTGGTATTGAGTTCTTCTGGTAATTGCTTCGATACGGAAGTCAACAAATACCTGTAAGAATTGTCTAATACTTAGTAGCTGGGGTTCTCCTCCTACTAAAGCCAACATATTTGCGCCAAAGTTGCTTTGAATAGGAGTTTGTTTATAGAGATTGTTCAGAACTACTCTAGGATAGGCATCTCTTTTTAATTCAATCACGATTCGCATTCCATTGCGATCGCTTTCGTCTCGGATATCAGAAATACCTTCAATTCTTTTATCGTTAACTAGTTCGGCAATTTTCTCAATCAGAGAAGCTTTATTAGTCTGATAGGGAAGTTGGGTAACAATAATTGCTTCTTTTTCTTGTCTACCTCTTTGCTGAATGGTTTCAATTTCTGCTACACCCCGCATGGTAATCGATCCCCTACCAGTAGTGTAAGCATCTTTAATTCCCGATCGACCTAAAATTTGTCCTCCTGTGGGAAAATCAGGACCAGGAATGTAGCGCATTAATTCGCGATCGCTAATTTCGGGATTGTGGATTAGGGCAACTACTCCATCAATTAACTCTCCTAAGTTATGGGGGGGAATATTGGTTGCCATGCCTACGGCAATTCCCGATGAACCATTGAGTAGTAGCTGAGGAATTCTAGCAGGTAAGACAACGGGTTCTTGTTGGGAACCGTCAAAGTTGTCAACAAAATCTACGGTTTCTGCTTCTATATCCCGCAGAAGAGCGTTAGTTGCTAAAGCCTGTAAACGGCATTCAGTATAACGCATAGCTGCTGGAGGGTCATTGTCGATCGAACCAAAGTTCCCATGACCATTAATGAGGGGATCGCGCATGGAAAAATCCTGTGCCATCCTCACTAAAGCATCGTAGATCGCAGTATCTCCGTGAGGGTGATACTTCCCTAATACATCTCCCACTACACGGGCGCATTTCCGAAACGGACGCTCTGGAGTTAGTCCTAATTCGTACATACCATAGAGAATGCGTCGATGGACTGGTTTTAGACCATCCCTAGCATCTGGTAATGCCCGTCCCACAATTACACTCATAGCATATTCTAAATAAGAGCGGGACATTTCGTTACTCAGATCGATAGGAATGATGCGTTCCTGAGAAGAGGAAAACATAAGATGAAAAACTCCAAAACTATGCGATAATTTAATTTAATAGCCTAGAATCGGGTAAATACTCCTTTTTTAGCCCGTAAACATCCATATGGTAGCTATTTATACTCGAATTTTAACATGAATTCCCCCCTATTTGCTTTTGTAAGCAGAGGCAAAATTAGCTTATGATCACAATAAGCAAACCTTCTAGAAAGTAAGAAGGCTATCTCATTAAAACTTTTTGCCGAGAAGTCTATGGGTTTTTGTTGCTGGAATAGGAAGAGATAATTTCCGTAACAAGAATTATAAAATGTTCTATCTGTTTAGAGTTGCGATCGGGAAATAAATACTGTAAACCTAAAAAAGCTGCGTACTCAACAATAGCTAACTCCGAAGCAGTTTTTTGCTCAAGTTTTCCTAATTTACCAATGAGGTTGGTAAGATAATCAAGTCGTCGATCGTCAACCTTTTTAATAGTTTGTCTAACTCGCTCATCAACACCTGACCAATTACGAATTATCCTCTCAAGTTGATTATCAACATTGGCTGCTAGACGATCGAGTTCTCTACGTTGGGCTATTGGCTCTTCTAGTCGATCGACTGCTGCAATAATTTGTTCTGTATATTTAGCTTGCCAATATTCTAGCAGCGCGTTAATAAAATCATCATGACTTTTGAAATGATGATAAAAAGAGCCTTTGGTTCTGCTTGTTGCTTTACATAGCTGTTCTAGAGTTAATGCTTGTTCTCCAGAATCATTAAGTAGCTGCAAGCCAGTTTCTAACCAATCTTCACGGGTTAGCCGTACGGATTTTGTCATTGTGAAGTATATTCTTACTCTCTTTAAGTTACTGTTTTACCCCAGAAAAAGCATACCGCTTACAGCTAGTTGACTAAAGATTACTTCTCAGACTGGTAAAGATTAGTATCTTTATTTCCGAGCGAGATAAATAGAATCATTCCACTTGGTGGCAGTAATAGCCAAAATCCCGAAACTGGTATAATCACAACGCCAATGATGGTAACAACTAACAAGATCCAGCCTACAAATGCAGGTATTTTAATTTGTTGCTCTTGTATCCAACAACAAAGCATTCCGAGAATAAACAACAGTGGAGAGATCATCATAAACCAGAAAGCTGCCTCTCGCTCATAGTTTAAATTGAAAGGATCTGGTGAAACAGCATTCCACCATCCAGCTTGAGCAATTTCTGCTAGTGGCGCAGGAAAAAAAACAAATCCACCAATAAAGTGCAGAATGCTAGTGATAATTAACAAATACCCACTAAGTTTAAGCATGATGATTTCAGTTATTTCTCAAAGATTTATAGGTTTTTACATACCATACAAAATAGTATGTAAAATCAATCTAATTCAACTCCAGTCAAATAAATTAACTACGTTTGTCACTAATAGTTACAAATAGACAGACACTTCACCAAAACCTTGAGTCAATCAGATACATTGAGAAGACAACTATATTCACTCTCTAGTTAAAGTGGAAAAAAATATTGATGCTGAGATTACCGCAGTAACGGTATACACTGATAGAGCCTTTGTTACTCGCCAAAATAAGATTTCCTTGACAGGAGACGAAAGTGAATTAATTCTCTCTAAGTTACCTGTAACTTTAATTAAAGACTCTATCAGAGTTACAGGAAAAGGAACCTCTACAGTAAATATCTTAGGAGTAAAAGTTGAAAGCGTTTTCACTCCAGAAGTCCCAGTAGAAAGCATTGCTCAACTCGATCGCCAAATGCAAGCTCTACAGAATCAAAAAGCCTCTTTAGAAAACCAGTTGTCATCGCGACAATTACAGCTTAACTTTGTCGCGCAACTGAGCGAAAAATCAAAAACTCAATATGCGATTAATTTATCCAAGCAGCAAACTAATTTAGAACAAGCTCAAGCATTACTAGACTTTGTTGGCGATAAGCATCTTCATTATGGCAATCTCATTATAGAATTAAAGCAACAGCAACAAGATATTAATAATCAGATATCTGTTCTCAAACAACAAAAGCAAAATTTATTAGTTCCCAAGAATAAAGAATATTTCAATCTGATTATTTTTATGGAAGTTTCGGAGCCAGGAGAATTTGAGTTAGAGGTTGCTTATTTAGTCAATCGAGCTAGTTGGCGTCCTCTTTACGATCTTAAGGTAGATACTCAAGCAAAGCAGTTAAATTTAGCTTATCTAGCTGAGGTAAAGCAAAGTACTGGAGAAGATTGGCAAAATGTGGCTCTCGTCTTATCTACTGCGAAACCTGGATTAGGTACTTTACCTCCTAAACTTCAGCCTTGGTATATTGATGCTAATAAACCTGTAACTGTAGCTTCACCTAAGGCAAGAAAAATGCGCGCTTCAAATGAATTTGACTCAGCAGAGGCGTTCTCAATAAGTGCAGTATCATCAGCACCTATGCCTTCGCCAAAAACTGTTCCAGCCAATACAGTGGCAGCAACTGTTGCTAACTCTGGAAGCGTGATAACTTTTGATGTCAGTGGTAGCGGAAATATTCCTAGCGATGGTACACCTTATAAAGTAACTATCTTTAGCGATCGCTATCCTGCTCGATTAGAGTATGTTGCTATTCCTCGCCTAGTAAGTTTTACTTATCTACAGGCTGTTATCACTAATCCTGCTACAGGAGTAACTTTATTACCTGGCAAAGCTAATATCTTAAGAGAGCAAACTTTTGTAGGTACAACTACATTGGAAAATATTGCCCCCAGTCAAGAATTTACCTTGAACTTAGGAATTGATGAGAAATGGAAAATCGAGAGAAATTTGGTACAGCGTCAGGTAGATAAAAAATTGATTGGGAATAAAAAACGTGTTACTTATGCCTATCGCTTAATCGTTAATAATTTACAGGCAAGAGAAAACTCTCTCAAGCTCACCGAACAATTACCAGTGAGCCGAGACGAAAATATAAAAGTACGCCTCATTCAAGCAGAGCCAAAAATTAAGCTGGGAGAAATGGGAATCTTGGAATGGAATTTAAATCTTCCAGAGGGTAGCAAACAAGAAATAAATTATCAATTTACTCTTGAATATCCTCCAGAAGTTTCGCTCTCTGGTCTTAATATTTAACCCGAAGAACTAATTGTTAGTTTTTTGATGCTTGGTTAACCTCGAACAAGATTAATAAAATTGATTAACGGAGGATAATGCCGACAATTAAAATTTCTCACCTCGATCATTTGGTGTTAACAGTCAAAGATATTGAAGCTACTTGTCAGTTTTATACTGAAATTTTAGGAATGGAAGAAATTACGTTCCAGGGAAATCGTAAAGCTTTATTGTTCGGCAAGCAAAAAATAAATTTACATCAATCTCAACAGGAGTTTGAACCTAAAGCACAAACACCAACACCAGGCTCAGCCGATTTATGTTTAATCATTCAAGACACAATAGAAGATGCGATCGCGCATTTACAAAAACACCACATTCCCATTTTAGAATTACCTAGTCAGAGAACAGGAGCAATGGGAAAAATTACTTCAATTTATATTCGCGATCCCGATCTTAATTTAATCGAATTATCAGTCTACCAATAAACTAGTCAGTATTTCTAATTTTTGTGCCAAACACAATTCGTCAGGCGATCGCTTTTGTTGGTTGGCAATTGCTATTTAGCTAAAATCAAAAAAAGTCATCCTATTTTACAAAGAAATTACTAGAGGGATGATACACTTGGTCTAAATATAATCCATTAATATCAGAAGATACAACCTGATATAGGTTTTGAGGTATTACTCTTGAAATTTCTTCTGTGACATAAATAATGCTGAGACATCTTTACTAACTATGAATGTGAGTCAGTCGAGTCCAGGCAGTTTAGTTGCTTCTGAACTAGAAGCTCTAATCGATTCTTCAATAAGAGAAAGTATTCAAGTCAAACAGATATTATTAGGGAGCATGATACCCAAGATTGTGAGTGCTGCCGAACAAATAATTGCCACCCTGAGAAAGGGAAACAAAATTTTAGTCATGGGTAATGGCGGTAGTGCTGCTGATGCTCAACATATAGCAGCAGAATTAGTCGGTCGTTTTGAGCAAGAACGTCGTTCTCTGCCAATTATAGCTTTAACTGCAAATACTTCCGTGCTTACAGCGATCGCTAATGACTATAGTGTAGATAAAATCTTTGCTCGTCAAATTGAAGGATTGGGAACACCAGGAGACTTGATTTTAGCTATTAGTACCAGTGGTAATTCTCAGAATATTATTGAAGGGGTAAAAACAGCTATAGCTAAAGGACTTAATGTAATTGGGTTAACAGGAGAAATGGGTGGAGAGCTAAAAGGTTTATGCTCGTTTAGCCTATGTGTTCCCTCCTCCCGTACTGCTAGAATTCAGGAGGCTCATATAACTATCTGTCATATACTTTGTGAAGCGATCGAAGCATCGTTAGGAGAGAATCCCAGCAAAATTACGCTAATTCGTCAAGAATTAGCTCCAGACATTACCAATCTAGCTGATTACAGCCCTAAACCTGTTCTCGATCGCACCAATCTTAATCAGGTAAAGTTACTCATCCTCGATTTTGATGGAGTGCTCACAGATAATCGTGTTTTGGTCAGTCAGGATGGTACAGAAGCTGTTTGGTGTAATCGAGGAGATGGCTGGGGTATTGCTCGCCTTAAAGAAAAAGGTGTAGAAATTTTAGTACTCTCTACCGAACCAAATCAAGTGGTGCGCGCTCGCTGTGAGAAATTAAGAATTGATTGTATTCAAGGGTGCAATGATAAATTAGCAGCACTGAAAAAGATAATTGCAGAACGTTCCCTTGACTTAAACCAAGTTGCCTATGTAGGTAATGATGTCAATGATTTTACGGCAATGAGTTATGTAGGCATTCCCATTGCCGTTGCTGATGCCGTACCAGAAATTAAGAATGTTGCTCGCATTGTTACTAATAATCGGGGAGGCTATGGCGCAGTCAGAGAAGTTGCTGATTTGATACTTAAGGCATTTATCAATTCTTAACTAAAATTAAGAACGAGATTTAGTGTTAACTATCTCAAGAGGGATGTTACAATTTAATCGTTAAAATTGTTAGTTTAAGTTGCCTTGAGCTATAAAAGGTTCTACTAAGGAAAAATCAGCGTATTGTTCGGAAGAGCCTGATTTTCATATTTAGTCTCTTCCTTTCCTTTTTTCTGGTCGAAGGTACTCCGCCTTGAGAAGACAGAGTTTGCTTCGACTTCGTTAAATTTAATTCTCAATCATTTAAATGGGAGTAATTGCATGAGTAGTTATATTGAACAGCTTTTTTCTTTAGAGGGTAGAGTCGCTATAGTAACTGGAGCTTCCAGGGGGATTGGTGCGGGGATTGCTAGTGGACTTGCTCAGGCAGGGGCTATAACTTATGGCACTGGACGCTCAGAAAAGCCTCAATGGGAATCTGAATCTATAGATAATCTCCACTATAAACGTTGCGATGTTTCCAACCCTCAGAAAATACAAAAGCTGTGTCAGGAACTTTATGAACACCACGGACGGCTGGATATTTTGGTTAATGCAGCAGGAATTACTTTACCTCTAAAGGATACTGATACCCTAGAAGAAAAATTAACTAACTTTGATCGCACTCTAGAAGTAGATTTACGCGCTCCTTATGCTGGTAGTTTAGCAGCAGCACCCTACATGGCAAAATCTGGCGGTGGTTCGATTATTAATATCACCAGTATTAATAGTGTAGTCGGTTTTCCTGGTAATCCTGGCTATGTAGCTGCTAAAGGTGGTTTACGCATGATGACTAAAGGCTTAGCGATGGATTTGATTAAAGATAATATCCGCGTTAATAATATTGCCCCAGGCTATGTGGCAACCTCGATGACAGAAAAAAGTTTTTCCAATCCTGAAACCCATCAACAACGATTAAAACACATGATTGTGCCACGTTGGGGTAAGCCCGAGGATTTTATGGGTGCAGCAGTTTATTTAGCTTCTGATGCCTCTGCTTATGTGACAGGTCAGGATATCTTTGTTGATGGTGGTTGGACAGCCAAAGGTATTACATAGTAGGGACGTAGCATGCTACGTCCCTAC
>JASJDI010000001.1 GCA_030065155.1 Xenococcaceae cyanobacterium MO_188.B29 | reverse complement strand
CACCCGTCGGGTTCGGGCGGTCAGCATTTTGAATACGATTCAAAATTACGCCCTCACCACTATGCCCTTGTCCACTCTTGAGTGGAGGAGTTAAACCAGGCTAATAGCTAGAAGCTAAAAGCTAATAGCTAGTTAAACAGTAAAATTCCGAACTCATACCAATTCTCAACTAATCTGAACTTGATCTTTGCTAGTTACTCTCATTGGTGTTTTCTTTGAGTTCAAAACTCGCTGTCGATAGTATTGGTAAGTTGACTTTACTGAGGTTAGTTGCATCAGTAATAGTAAACCAACCAGACGATGATAGCTAATAGGAAAAATATCGAAAGTAGGAAGACAAAAAATCAAAAATATTCCTACTAAAACTTTTCCCAGGGCATCATGTCTTCTTATAACCAAAGCTAGAATAGCTAAGGGAATTGCTAATACATAATGATGTACCCAAACTGAGGGAGAAATTAATAAAGCGAAAGCTATAGCATCAATAGAATGACCATACATTCTAAATATGTCAACCTGTGATATGTTTTCTGGATGCAGATTTAGCTCGCTCAATGAATAATAATATTTTTCTCGTTGCAGCAAACGAAGAACTATCCAGATAAAAATACTAAGAGCAGTCAAACTTACTAGGAAATTCGCTAATTCTTCTGCTTTGGAAAGATCTATAAGATAAGATAGATTGTAGAAAAAACTGTAAAGACTGTTATTTCTAAAATTGGTAGGTTTTTCAGTATCGGTTATAAAATATTCGATAAATTGTTGCCATTTTAGCCAATTTGTTCCTCCCCCTGTCTGCCAAAATAAAATAGCAGTAAAACCAAGAATTGTACCGATAATAGCTTTCCATTTTCTCGTAATAGTCCAAGGTAGTAACAGAATTATCGGATAAATTTTCAAATGAATACCTACAGATAAGAGCGAGCCACCTAGGAGGGGATAACGACGCAGCAATAAGATACCTAAAAGAAAAGAATCCAGAATATATAAATTAATTTGGTTAAAGATAATAGTTCTTTTGAGAGGATTACCAAAGAGGAATAAAGCACTGACAATAATAATCGATAGACTCTGCTTTACTCCTAAATGTCTAGTTAACTTATAACAAAGATAATAAGTCAAAAGAAACATAAAGAATTGGCAGCATTGAAATAAATAAAAAAGAATATATAAAGCATTTTCTCGATCGAGAAAATTCTGGAGCAAGGTCACGATCGAACCCATAAATTGCGCCATAAAGGGAGGATAAATATAAGGTTTTACAACTGCATAGGGATTCCAACCATCAAGAAAAGCAATAGTTCCTTTTTCATAAACTTGATAATCTGCGCTAATAAGTGGATTGGGATACTCAGAAACAACTGCTAGTAAGGATAAGCTAGTCATCAGTGGCAGCAAAATAATCATTAAATTATTGATTGTCACCTTAGGAAGCTTTTTTATTTCCCACCAAGCAATTGCCGACAAAAAAATAGATATAAAACCACCAAATAATTCAAAAGGTTTATTTTCATATCTATAGTATTTCTCAAAAAAGAAAGGTATATCTGATTTCCAGATTATAATCGGTAAACAAAGAGCAACAATTGCCAAAGAAATATATATTAAGCTGGTAAAAAACTTATTTTTAAAATTAACTATTTTGTTTTGTTTCATGACTTTAGAAATACCAAAAACAATTTCTACTATTTGAACGCAGCAGGTGCATTAGTCTTGGGCAACCATTTGGCTAACTCAGCCTTTTTATCAGCATATTTGGGTTGTTGGGCCACATTAGTCCACTCCATGGGGTCGAATTGATGATCGTAAAGTTCTTCAGAGCCATCTGCATAGCGAATGTAGCGAAACCTTTCAGAACGTACACTATGATGTACGCTCTGATTCTCATCAATCCATTCATTCCCAAAACCAGCCCAAGTAGTTATGGCTGGAAGATTCCAAGCTGCCGAAGAATTTTTCAGGAGCGGGACTAAACTTTTCCCACTTATATTACTTATTTCAGAAGGTGGATTCAACCCACATAAATCGATTAAAGTCGGATAAATATCAAGGATGTTAACAGGTCGATCGCAGTTACTATGGGATTGACTACCTTCAGGCATGCTTGCTGTTCCTTTGGGGACAACAAAGACTAACGGTACTCGCGTTGCTTCTTCCCAAAGAGTAAACTTGCTCCAATGGAGCTTTTCCCCCAGATGCCAGCCATGGTCTGACCACAGCACAATAATAGTATTGTTAGCATGAGAGCTTGCATCTAATGCGTCAATCAATCTACCAACCAAAGAATCAACGAAGCGGATCGAAGCTAAATAAGCTTGTACGCCCTGACGATGTTTATCGTGCTTACGAATATCAGCATATCTATCAAAAGGATCGACCATGTTTAAACCCAGAGGGGGTATATCATCTAGATCGTCTTCTTTGATGGTGGGAAGTTCAATCTGAGCCAGGGGAAATTCTTGGAAGTACTTCTGGGGTAGATACCAGGGGGAATGGGGACGGAAGAAACCACAAGCTAAAAAGAACGGTTGATTGTGTTTTTCTTTAAGCTTGGCAATAACCCAGTCACAAATCTTGGCATCTTGCATATCTTCATCTTCCACGGGGAAAGACCCCCAATCATCAAAACCTATATCGGGAATGCCACTAAGAGGATGATTTTCTGGCCATAAGTCCGCACCGAATGATTTTTCTAGTCGAAGTTTTCCCTTGATTTTGTGCCAAATTCTCTTTTCATCACGAGGGCGGAATTCATCCCATCCTGCATATTCGGGAAAAGTATCATGATAGATTTTGCCAGCACCGAAAACTCTATACCCATTCTGCTTAAAAAGCTGCGGGATAGTCGTGGCATCAGGCAGAGCAACACGCCAAGGCTGACTGTTACCATAAACACCAGATAGATAAGGTGGAATACCTGTTAGTACTGCTGTTCGGGAAGGATTACAAGAAGGGATAGGACAATAAGCTCGGTTGAAAAGTATGCCACGGTTAGCTAATCGATCGATATTGGGAGTCTTTGCCTGAGGGTTTCCACCAAGTACACCAACCCAATCATTTAAATCATCGATACTAATAAATAAAACATTGGGTTTGGTACTAGATTTTTGTTGACAAGCAGTCAAACCATAGGTTGTGAAGAGGGAAGAGCCAGATAGAAATAAAAATTTACGTCGGCGCATTGTCAAATCTTTTTTTAATGAGGATTAAGAAAATAAACTTAAAAAGCTCGATGAGATCGAGCTTTTTTGGGTTCTTGTTAGAATAATGCTTCGATTATCAACGACATTAACTTTCTGGGGATCAATCCAGACTGGAAAGACTTTAGGTTTTTGGTAAAATATGTTTCCTTATGATTATTTTTAAAGTAAAAATTACTAGAAACTGGCTGAAAATAACCATACAATTCTCTAGAATTACCAGATATGAACCTACTGTAGTACATTATATGACTTAAATAAATTTAGGGTTTTTTATGATTAGGAGTTTAG
Source organism: Xenococcaceae cyanobacterium MO_188.B29 (assembly GCA_030065155.1). GTDB lineage: Bacteria > Cyanobacteriota > Cyanobacteriia > Cyanobacteriales > Xenococcaceae > JASJDJ01. The sequence goes on along the minus strand of JASJDI010000001.1, from coordinate 84,511 downwards.
GAAAATACCAGAAGCCAGATTCCTAAAAAAACCTTCCATTGAACCTTGTGAACGGGGGTTTCAAGCCCTGCCTTTAGGGCATTCCTTTAGTTTTTAGTAGTTAGTTTCTTACGTGATTATGCTTGCGGAGGAAACCTGAGGGGCTGTGGTCTGAACTTGGTTCAGACCCTTGTACGCCCCGTCCGCGCATCTCACACGCTTTTAGTTTTATTTATCGATCAGACCTCAGACCGATTAACCAAGAACTAATAACTAATAACTAGAATCTCCGCCCCGCGTCGGCGAAGAGATTCAAATACCAAGATTCCCATCTGCTTCAATTAATTCTAGATAAACAGAAAAAACCATTAGAGATGTTGTTAGAAAACCACTTATCTTGATTATGGTTAAAAGATTGGTCAGACTTATTTATTTGGTGTGAACTACTCATCACCTACTACACACAATGCGGGAGTATCTCCAAACCTCGCGTTTCAGTTCGGCTCTCCCCTCCGCTTCTGAGCTTCCGTTTTACAGGCCCTTGCCTCCATGGAGCAAGCTAAATCTTGGTCTTACAGTGCCTCCACAGGCAGAACCACCAGTTCCGTGCGGTTATATCCAGTTTAGTCTCCCGTACATAGCCTAAGACTTATAGCCAGTGGTACATTTGGGGGTACTACTTGATATTGCCGAGACAAAGCAGCAGGTGATTTTAGCCCTTATGCAACGGATAGTTTGGAAGCCAGGCCTGTGGCTAATCATCACCGTTTCTACTTGAGCTCATTATACAACTCTTGAAACTTTTGCTGTATGAAGATTTTGTGTAGAAAGTGTAAACTTCAGTATCAAAACTTCCCCTTATCCATCTCCAAAAATTACCTATTGAAGTCACCGTAGCCAAGTCATTTCACGGCGATGCTTGCGATGACTGGGTTTTCCAGTCAAGAGTAATTTGTCATCTCGTTGTCGCCTCCAACTTAGTCAACTATCTCCGAGACACCAAGCAATGAATAATAATATTATTATCGTTAAACCAATCCCAGTTAAGGAATTAAGAGATTCAACTAAATGGACTGGAATAAATACTAACATCTCAGATAACACCCAGTTCCCCAATAAAAGAAAGCTCAAAATTAAAAATAGAAGCATATTAATTTATTAATCTCATTGCCGACAATCTTTACAAAAAAACTAAATTAAAACAAACAAAATAGTTGATAATACTTAGTTAAGGATAAATGTTAAATCATTAATAGACCTAGGTGTCAAAGTAATCTTCAGTTTTGCTCGTGATTTGTCATTTGTCATTTTCACCGTGAAATGAGGTCACCGTAGAGGTCGTAACCCGCGCTGACGAAAGCGGTCAGAACCTGCGGAATTTTTGAGGTCGCGTCATCCGAATTTATTTCGGATGCTTGAGACGACTGTAATCCGCACTGAGTAGCCGACCGAGCAAGGGAATGCTTGCCGATGTTGAACCCGAAGGGCGAAGTAACGGTGACTCAAGACTATTTATGAAGGAAGTTACCAATGTATAAACTAAGTACTTTTAGTTATATATCAATAGTGCTGATACTATTGATTATGCCATTGACAAGGGCGATCGCCCAAAAAAAAGATTTAAATAGTCTCCATTTAGCATTAGGATTAAACCAAACTACTGCAGAAGTAATTGGTTCTACAGGGGGAGGTTATTCTTTAGCCTCAATGGTCAATCAAGATTCCTATGGTAATCATTGTATGGGCTATGGAGATCCAAAACCAGATCATATTATGTTGTTAGAACATGATTTTTCTCGACTCAAATTAAAAGTTAAAAGTGGTGGAAAAGATACGACCTTAGTTGTTAAGAGAACAGATAATCAAGATATTCGTTGTGGTTTTGGACAACAGCATAATAGAGATGCCGTTATTAGTGGTCGCAATTGGAAAGCGGGACAATATGAAATTTGGGTAGGCTCGATGGAACCTAACCAGAATTCGAGCTATAGTTTATCTGTCCAGCCATAAACCTAAAAGTTAGTTAGCAGTTAGTGTGCTCTTAAATCCTGTTCGCATAAGTTATTTATCGATTATGTAAGTCTTGATGTCACAGGAATTTGAATCATAAACGACAATAATTAAAAGTCACTTTGCTCGATCGGATTTAGTGTGAGTGCGGATTACACTATCTAATCATTGACCCAAAGCTTGAGAGTTTTTCAGAAAAATATTGCGGATTTTACGAAATTAGTCTGATTATCGATAGAGTCAAAGGGCGATAAGATATTCTAAAATAGACAAGAACAAAGATAAGAACTGCCGTGCTGTCTTCACTTATTGCCGATTTTCAGATTATATTCGAGCGCGACCCTGCTGCTCGCAACTGGTTAGAAGTTCTTTTTTGCTACCCAGGTCTACAAGCTTTATTTTTTCACCGTTTTGCCCACTGGCTGTACCATATTGGTATCCCTTTTATTCCTAGATTTATTTCCCATCTTGGTCGCTTTGTAACAGGAATAGAGATTCATCCTGGAGCGCAAATTGGTCAAGGAGTTTTTATTGACCATGGCATGGGAGTAGTTATAGGAGAGACTGCTATTGTTGGTGACTATTCTCTGATTTATCAAGGAGTTACTTTGGGTGGAACAGGAAAAGAGAGTGGGAAGCGTCACCCAACACTAGGAGAGAATGTAGTTATAGGTGGGGGTGCCAAAGTACTTGGTAATATTCAAATTGGTAATAATGTTCGTATTGGTGCAGGTTCAGTAGTTTTGCGTGATGTTCCTGCTGATTGCACGGTAGTAGGTGTACCGGGTAGGGTTGTCTATCGTTCTGGAGTTAGAGTCAATCCTCTGGCTCATGGCAATTTACCAGACTCGGAAGCTAATGTAATTAGAGCTTTGATAGACAGGATTGAATCTTTGGAAAACGAGGTCAAGTATTTAAGAAAATCTCATTCTCAGCCTGATTCTTTGGTGGCGGTGACTCCATCCGAATCTGGTAATCAGGAATTTGACCACGATTTGAGTGATAGTTGCCTGTTGAGCGATCGCGAAATTAGAGAATTTCTCGAAGGCTCAAATTGCAAATAAATTAAATAGAAGTATAATCGAAATATGATAGAGATTGGTTATTAATTGTAACGATCTCTATTTTTATAAACTATACTTTTATTGAGCAAATAATACTAACTTGAGAAAACCTTCTCTAACTACGGTAACTCAATCAATTAACGAGTTTTGTCTTGGTGTCATTTTGCGATAAAGTCTAGATTTAATTCATGACTTAATAAACTTATGCAAAGAGCAATATATCGTATTTTAGACGCAAATCTAGACCGAGCCAGAGAAGGACTCAGGATTATTGAAGAATGGTGTCGCTTCGGTATTAATAATCAACAATTAGCCCAAGAATGTAAACAACTACGTCAGGAATTAGCTCAGTGGCATAGTGCAGAATTACGCCAAGCTAGAGATACTCCGAGTGATGTAGGCACAGAACTTTCTCATCCTCAAGAAGAAAAAAGAGATAGTATAAATAGTCTTTTGCAAGCTAATATTTGCCGTACTCAAGAAGCATTAAGAGTACTAGAAGAATATGGCAAACTTTATCAACCACAAATGAGTCTAATTTGTAAACAGATTCGCTATCGGGTTTACACTTTAGAAAGTAATCTTCTTAATAGCGATCGCCTAACAAAATTAAAAAATTCAGCTTTATATTTGATAACTTCACCTTCAGAAAACTTACTATCAATTGTTGATGAATCTTTAAAAGGCGGAGTGAGTTTAGTTCAATATCGAGATAAAGAAATAACAGATGATAATGTTCTTTTAGCTCAGGCTCAGCAACTTTGCCAGTTATGTCATAAATATAATGCTTTGTTTATTGTTAACGACCGCGTAGACGTAGCATTAGCAGTAGATGCAGATGGAGTACACTTAGGACAGCAAGATATACCTATTGCCTTAGCCAGGCAAATATTAGGTTCTGGGAAAATTGTTGGTCGCTCTACTACTAATCCTGAGGAAATGCAAAAAGCGATCGCGGAAAGAGCAGATTACATTGGTGTAGGGCCAGTATATCAAACTCCAACTAAACCGGCTAAAGCAGCAGCAGGTTTTGAATATGTCCAGTATGCTGCTGCCAACTCTCCTATTCCTTGGTTTGCTATTGGGGGAATCGATTTAAATAATCTTCCTAATGTCTTAGAAGCAGGAGCGCAACGAGTAGCAGTAGTTCGCGCTATTATGCGAGCAGAACAACCAGCCTTGGTTACTAGGCAATTTTTCTCGGTTTTGTTTTCTAGTTCTTTTAATTAATTTAAGTAACTATTATGTTTGAAGCTACTACTACAATTACTGTTAATATTAATGGTGAATCTCATGCTTGCACTTCACCTCTAAAGTTACCAGAACTACTAACTCAGCTAAATTTAAATCCTCGTTTGATTGCTATAGAATATAACGGTGAAATTCTACATCGACAATATTGGTCTGATACCGATCTTCAAGATGGCGATCGCTTAGAAATCGTCACTATTGTTGGGGGAGGATAACTCAGTTATCAGTTATCAGTTATCAGGTATTGTGTTGGAGATCGGCAAAATGTTTTAGTAGTAGATCAAGGCTTAAGCTAATCCTTAATTTGACCATTAAGGTCAACTTTTCAGAAGATACTGAAATTAGAAGACGTTAATTATATTTCAGTCTCATTGGAAAACATTTAATATTTAAGGATATGTTGAATAGACAACGACAAAAAAATAAATTTTGGTTAAAATCCCTTTTAATAATTGGCTTAGTATTAAGCTTTTTCTTTACTAATACCCACGATGTTTTAGCTGCTCGTACTGGGGGAAGGATCGGTGGTGGTTCTTTCCGCGCTCCCACTCGTACTTATTCTGCTCCTCGCAGTGGTTATCGCTCTAATCCTGGTTATGGTTATCCAGGGGGTGGTGGATTTGGTTTTCCTTTCCTACTTCCTTTCTTTGGATTTGGTGGATTTGGAGGCTTGTTTTCTATCCTAATTTTTATTGCGATCGCTAACTTTCTAGTCAGAAGCTTTAGTAGTATTGCATCGGGAGGAGATTCTCAATATATCGATCGCTCACAGGTTTCCGTTGCCCAAGTACAAGTGGGACTACTATCTACTGCTCGCGAACTACAGCAAGAATTAAATAATTTGGCTCTCACTGCTGATACAAGTTCCGCTTCTGGTAGAGTCATGGTTTTGCAAGAATCAACTTTGGCTTTGCTCCGTCATCCAGAATACTGGGTTTATGGAGCAACAGAATCTCAACAAACTAATATGGATGCAGCAGAAGCAAAATTCAATCAGTTGTCTTTGACTGAACGGAGTAAATTTACTACCGAAACTCTATTTAATGTAGACAATGTTATTAGACAGGAAAATCAGGAAGCTTTACCAAATGCTGAGGGAGAGTTAGCCAATATTAATAATCAAGAGTCGGGAGAATATATTATCGCCACTATAATTATTGGTACTCTTAATAAGTTAAAATTGCCAGTAATTAACGGTACAGATGATTTACGCCAAGCATTACAACAGATGGGTAGTATTGGTAGCGATCGTCTTTTAGCAGTAGAAGTTCTTTGGACTCCTCAGGCAGAAGGAGATGCTTTAACAACTAATGATATTTTGGCTCAATATCCTAACCTGAAATTAGTTTAAATCGTAAGGACGAACAGTGTTCGCCCCCAAGCTTGTTTTTTCAGATCTAAACACCAGTAACAATCTTGATTAGTCTGACAATCTTGGCATTTCTTGAAGGCGATCGATAAAATCCCTATAGTTTTTAAGCCCAGAGAACTCAAGGAGTATAACAGAAGAAAGTAAGTAGCTTGAGTAAATTTTAAAGTCGGTGAAACCTTACCAAAAAATTCCCATCGAAGAATGTGGTGAACCTTTAGTTGCCATTCCGCTAGAACACTTTGCTGTCGAATTACCCCATCCTTATGAAAAATTAGGAGCAGTTTACGGCAAGCGATCGCCATATTACTTACGCCAAGGAGTAGTAGATGCTTTACTTAAAGCACAGTTCTTTTTAAATAAACGTAATCCTGGTTGGCATTTAAAAATTTTTGATGCCTATCGACCAGTAGGAGTACAACAATTTATGGTCGATTATACTTTCGATCTGATTGTACAGAAAAAAGGATTACAGAAAGAAAAAATATTGCCCCAACAAAAACAGGATATCTGGGAAGAAGTTTATCAACTTTGGGCTGCTCCCAGTCTCGATCTTAAAATGCCTCCTCCCCATAGTACGGGTTCTGCTGTTGATTTGACTCTTGTGAATGATAAAGAGGAAACTTTAGATATGGGAGGCGCGATCGATGAACTATCTCCACGCTCTATTCCTAACTATTATGCAGCAAGTCCTCTACTCAAAGAACAACAGTTTCATCGTCGCCGAGAATTACTTAATCAAGTAATGAGCTATGGAGAGTTTCAGCGTCATCCCAAGGAATGGTGGCATTTTTCCTTAGGCGATCAAATGTGGGTGTGGTTAAATCAACAAAAGGATGTAGACAGTCAACTCATTGCTCGTTATGGAAGAGTTTAGGTTAAATCTAATTAACTTTTTTCTAAGTATTATCAACCATAGTTGAAAAAAAAGTAATTGATATAGTTTTTAATTTCAAATTGTGATTAAATACTCGTACTCAGCAAAAAATATACAACCCGAACAAATAGAAGGTTTTTGCGTTGATTGGCAAGATAGACTTAGTCCGAAAATACATCTTAAACTACTGCAAAATAGTGATGAAATTGTTCTGGCAATAGATGAAGAAACAGGCAAGGTTGTAGGTTTTATTACAGCAATAACCGATAAAATTATCTCTGCTTATATTCCTCTACTTGAAGTTTTACCTGACTATCAAGGGAAGGGGATTGGCAGTAAACTTATGCATTTGATGTTAGATCGTCTTCAGCAATTTTATATGATAGACCTCTTATGCGATTCTCAATTACGATCTTTCTATGAAAAGCTAGGGATGCAAGCAGTTACAGGAATGTGTATCCGTAACCACAAGGCAATCCAAACCATTAAATTCCAGCACCTTGATGAGTCGCTATAATATTGAGAATTCTTTTTTTACATAACTCCATCTCAAGAAAAACTCAATTTTATGCCACTCTCAAACATTGTTCTCTTCTTTACTACTGCTATTGTAATGATTTGTACTCCTGGACCTGACATCATCTATGTCAGCACTCGTGGTATTTCCCAAGGGCGAGTTATTGCGCTCTTATCAACATTGGGTGTGTGTATTGGCTATATCGTGCATACAGCTTTAGCAGTACTTGGTTTATCCGCACTACTTCAAGCTTCTACAACAGCATTTGAGATCATTCGCTATGCAGGTGCAGCTTACTTGCTCTATTTAGGAATATATACTTTGTTAAGTAAACAGTCTTTAATACCAACAAGTAATGAAACTAAACCTGTTGAGCGTAGCAAAATAGTTTCACAAGGAGTTATCACCAGCATTCTTAATCCCAAAGGTATTTTATTTTTTATGGCATTTCTACCCCAGTTTGTGGATGCTCAAATTGGTCAAGTGCCTTGGCAAATGCTAGCCTATGGTTTATCTTTTACAACTCTCTGTCTAATAATTTACGGAATGATTGGCTATTTTTCAGGTGGACTAGGGGAGCGATTGGCACAACAACCTCAAGCTGCTAATTTTATGAAGTGGTTATCTGGAAGTGTCATGGTTGGGTTAGGATTGCGTATGGCTATACCAGAGAGTAAGTAAAGGAACTGCTGAATCCTGTAGGGGTCACACCGCTTCTGCCTCCACACAAGTTTAAAATGGTTTATCTCAACAGGATTTAGTATCAGTTAGATTTTTTGCTTTTAAGATTTTTTTTATAGATTTCTAGCAAATATGTCTAGAGAGTAAAGATTATATGAATGCCCTAGACTAGACAATCTTGTTCCCATTAATCTAATAACAGTTGCTGGATATTCATATCTAGACTAAAACCTAAGAGATGTAGATTGTAGTTACACAATCATTAACGTACCTGACCAGGTACGTTATTCTTTTGTAGCAAGTTTCAAATACAAAAAAATATCTCTATCTCGATCGCAACAATTAAAAATTATTAGCTCCTCTTCTGTTCAAACAAGAGATAACACTACAATTATCTATGTAGGATCAACTTTTTTACAGTATTATCTTACAATTAGCTTAAGAACCGTGAGTATTAGTACTTACTATGACTTTGATTAACTCTGAAGAATTTCATGCTATGGTTAATGCTCTTGGCACTACCATATTTGCTTTAACAATGCTCTGGACTTTCTGGTTTGCTTCCCGAATGGACTAGCATCCAAACATCAAATAAATATAAACCATTTAAATTAGCAAAATACTCCAAAATAAACGCTTACTTACTGTATTAGTTTAGCTTAATGAAACAGCCCTACCATGAGGAGGCACGGACTCGGAGCTTGCATCCGAGTAGTGAGTGCCGTCAACTACCGAACCCGAAAGGCTACTCGCCACTTAAGCGAAGCTCTACTAGCCTATTTTATTTCGTTTGGACTGACGCTCTTGTAGTGCTACTGTTAGTAAAGTAATTACGGTAAGAGGAATTACAAAAAAGAGCATTACAGTATTATAAAGAGGAAGACTTTCATGATCTATAGCATCTAAAATTAAATAACTAGTATAAGCAAAATAATAAAAAGTAAATAATAATCCTTCCCAGCGACTAATCTGACTACCAGAGGAAAAAATAGGCAAGCAAGCAAAAGCTACAGCTACAGCTACAGGCGCATTAAATTCAATAGCAGCATCCGCAACCACAATACCATCAGGGGCAAGCATACTTGCCATTCCTAAAACTGCCAAAATATTAAAAATATTACTACCAAGAACATTTCCCACGGCAATATCTCTCTCTCCACGGATACTTGCCATAATAGAAGTTGCTAATTCTGGTAGTGAAGTACCCATAGATACTATAGTTAAACCAATTAAGAGTTCGCTGACTCCCAAATTTCTGGCAATATCTGAAGCAGAATCTACCAGCCAGCGAGAACCCAATACTAACAAACCTGAACCACCAACAATAAATAGCAAATTTTTTAACCAAATTTGTGGTGAACTCTGACCAGAAAAACTGTATTCATCAGCAAATTCATCGCGATCGCCTTCATGGTTTTGTCTACGACTTTGATAAATTAAAGAAAGAGTATAAACTACACCACCGATAAAAAAAATAGTTCCATCTACTCTGCTAATCTTGCCATCTAGTCCAAATACTAATAAAAGGATAGATACCCCGATCATAATTGGTACATCAGAGCGAATTATTTGCCTCGCTACTACTAATGGCGTTACCAAGGCAGACAAACCAAGAATTAGCAAAATGTTGAAGATATTACTACCAAGAACATTACCTACTGCAATATCTGCTTGCCCAGCCCAGCTAGACATAATACTTACAGACATTTCTGGCGCACTGGTGCCATAAGCAACAACTGTTAGTCCAATAATTAGAGGTGAAATACCTAATATTCCGGCTACATTAGATGCTCCCTTTACTAAAAATTCTGCACCAACTACAAGAAGTATCAGTCCACCTACTAACATCAACAAAGTTGTCAAAATCATAAAAATAACATAAGTAGTTTAATCAAGTAATATAAATAGTTTAATCAAGTTACCAACTCCAGGACTAGCAATACCTGATAGTTTGCTCTCCTAAATTTTGCTTGGCTCTTGTATATCTTTTAAAAAGATGCAAAAAAAGCAGATTGGGCTAAAATCTCAGTTTTAGCTCCATACTTGCTTTGATAAAATATTCTTTAGATTAGAATACTATAATATTGCACTCATAAAAACTTGAAATCCTTAAGTATACATATTTTAAGAAGATACAAATATACTGTAAATTGTTAATATTTCGCTTCATAAACTTATGTATATTTTGTAAATTTTAGCAATAATTAATTAGGAAAAAATTTCTGTAGAGACGATTAAATATCCCTATAATAGTAACATTTTGTCTTTCAAAACCAGTTTAATGAAAATACCCGACCATTGGAAACATAACTTCATTCCTACTAACAAGATTAATTTACATTACGTTACTTGTGGGCAAGGAAAACTAATGCTTATGCTTCATGGGTTCCCAGAATTTTGGTATTCTTGGAGACATCAAATGGCAGAATTTGCCCAAGATTATCGAGTAGTTGCTCTCGATTTACGGGGTTATAACCATAGCGATAAACCAGAAGGTTTAGAAGCTTATGCTATGGAAGAATTAGTCAAAGATATCGCAGGAGTAATTACGGGATTAGGTTATCAAGATTGTATTTTAGTTAGCCATGATTGGGGAGGAGCGATCGCCTGGAACTTCGCTTATACTTATCCCACCATGGTCGAAAAATTAGTAGTATTAAATTTACCTCATCCCGCTAAATTTTTAGCAGGATTACGTACATTCCCACAATTGTTCAGAAGCTGGTATATTTTCTTTTTCCAACTACCCTTAATTCCTGAAATAGTTTTACAGAGGAATAATTATCAGGCGATCGCTTCAGCTTTTACAGATATGGCAATAGATAAATCTGCTTTTACGTCAGAAGATTTAAACGCTTTTAAACAAGCAGCAGCCCAACCAGGAGCATTAACAGCTATGCTCAATTATTATCGCTGTATTTTCCGTGACTTATTCAGTTCAACTCAGCGATCGTGGAATGTTATCGATATTCCCACACTAATGATTTGGGGAGAAAAAGATTCTGCTTTGGGTAAAGAATTAACTTATAATACAGACGAGTATGTAAGTAATTGGCAAATCAAATATATTCCCAATTGCAGTCATTGGGTACAACAAGAACAACCAAAATTAGTCAATAATTATATAAGGGAATTCCTGAGATCGAAGTAACAAACTATTATCAATTATTTACGTTTGTTGCAAATACCTTATAAGATTATTATCATTGTCATTAAGAGATAATTAATACTAAATTAAAATGCCTCATTATACAGCTAGTTCTCTAAAAGCCGAACTCAATGCCAGAGGTTGGCGGATGACACCTCAAAGAGAAAAAATATTGCATCTTTTTCAGAACTTACCCAGAGGAAATCATCTAAGTGCAGAAGAAATTTATAATGTCTTAGAAAAACGTGGAGAGTCCATCAGTTTGTCAACAATTTACCGTAGTGTCAAATTGATGGCACGAATGGGTATTTTGCGAGAATTAGAGTTAGCAGAAGGGCATAAACATTACGAACTAAACCAACCCTATCCTCATCATCATCATCATATTGTTTGTATTCAGTGCAACAGCACGATCGAATTTAACGACGATTCGATTTTGAAACACAGTTTAAAACAATGCGAGAAACAAGGATTTCAATTAATTGATTGTCAGTTAACAGTTATGACTATTTGTCCAGAAGCATTAAGGATGGGATGGCCCTCTGCTCTTCCTAGCAATTGGTCTTGCACTCGTTCTATTTCGCAAAATAAATTAGGCGAAGAAATTTAGCTTCTTCATTAGCTGTTTGTTTGCTCAAGAAACCCTAAAATTCTGAAAACTTGAACTGCTGACTTCTCCTTCATCCAAGACTTTTGATTCGTGCCAGAATTATAATCAACTTTCACCAGACATAGCCAAATCGAATCCTAAGGCTTTCTTCTTCATTGTTTGAAAAATATTATAAAAGCCATTAGCACGAGAAGGAGTTAAACTAACTTTCAAGCCAGTTTCTTCAATAAAATCTGGTGTTACTTGCAAAATTTCTTGTGGAGTTAAACCATTGAGTCCTTCAATCAACAGTGCAACTAACCCCTTGACTAATTGAGCATCAGAATCTCCTTGATACCAAACTTTACCTTCCTCTAAGTTGGCTGTGATAAAAACCTGAGAAACACAGCCATTAACTTTATTTTCAGGAATTTTACCTTCTTCTGACATTGCTGGTAATTTTTTGGCGTACCAAAGTAGTTGCTCGTAGCGTTGTTTAGGATTGGAGCGACGTTTAAAACGGTCAACAATACGCTCAAGTTTGGGAGGAAGAACTTTTGCCTCAGATGACATAACAATATGCTTATTCAATGAATCCACTTGGATGTAAGTTCAAGCAAAATCGCTTAGAACCAGAGTTAAGATTATATTAACACTTATTAACAATCCCAAGAACCAACAAAATAAGCAAAACCAATTTCACTGTTTGGCTTAATCTGTACCACAGTCAGATAAACTTGAACTTGAGAGGTAACAGGCAGTCGAGAGGTTGTTTCTTGTGAAAAGAGTATTAAGCATTATTCTTGGAGGAGGCGCAGGTACTCGCCTTTATCCACTAACTAAATTGCGGGCAAAACCCGCAGTTCCATTAGCCAGTAAGTACCGTCTAATTGATATTCCAATTAGCAATTGTATTAATTCTGAAATTGTCAAAATTTACGTTTTAACCCAATTCAACTCAGCTTCTTTGAATCGGCACTTAAATCGTACTTATCATTTTTCTGGATTCAGAGAGGGATTTGTTGAGGTACTCTCAGCACAGCAAACTGCTGACAATACTCGCTGGTTTCAGGGAACAGCCGATGCTGTAAGACAATATCTGCGACTATTACAAGAGTGGGATGTTGATGAATACTTGATTCTCTCAGGAGATCATCTTTATCGTATGGACTACAGTAAATTTGTCCAGCGTCATCGGGAAACTAACGCTGATATAACTCTTTCTGTAGTACCCATCGATGAAAAAAGAGCCTCTAGTTTTGGCTTAATGAAAATTGATAGCCAGGGTAGGGTAGTTGATTTTTATGAAAAACCGAAAGGAGAAGCCCTAAAACAAATGCAGGTCGATACTACTGTTTTAGGTCTTAATCCTGAACAAGCCAAAATTAATCCTTACATTGCCTCTATGGGGATTTATGTGTTTAAAAAGGAGGTTTTGGTTGAACTACTACAGCAAAATTTAGAACAAACTGATTTTGGCAAGGAAATCATTCCTGCTTCTGCGAAAGATCATAATGTTCAAGCCTACTTATTTAAAGGTTATTGGGAGGACATTGGAACAATTGAAGCTTTTTATGACGCTAATTTAGCTTTAACTAAACAGCCCAAGCCTCCTTTTAGCTTTTATGATGAAAAAGCTCCTATTTACACCCGTTCTCGTTATTTACCGCCTAGTAAATTGCTAGACTGTCACATAACAGAATCGATGATTAGTGAAGGCTGTATTCTAAAAAGCTGCCGGATTAATCACTCTGTCGTAGGTATTCGTACTCGCATAGAAGCTGATGCTACAGTCGAAGATACTTTAATTATGGGAGCAGATTTTTATGAACCTTTTGCAGAAAGGCAATCAGGTTTGCAAAAATTCGGGATTCCTGTAGGTATAGGGGAAGGCACAACTATTCGTCGTGCCATTATTGATAAGAATGCTCGCATTGGTCGTAATGTACAGATTGTCAATAAGGATAGAGTAGAAGAAGCAGAAAAAGAGAGTGAAGGGTTCTATATCCGTAATGGTATTGTAGTTGTGATTAAAAATACAACTATTTCCGACAATACAGTTATTTAAATCGTTCATACTCTGCGTTACTCTGTTTTTAAGAGACAGAGTAACGTTATATACATAACTTAAACTGAATAGAAAGTTCTAATCCTAGCCAATCAAATGTTTATTTGAGGGCTGGGAATCTAACCCAGATATTTGTAAATTTCTATTATTTTAATTGCAGGTTACACTTCTAAATATAACTCTATAATAATGTATTATAGTTGTTTGTTCTTGTTTTATAGATCCAAAATATTAGGGTCAATCTGAAACTATTATTCCGCAATCATTCTCAAGGAGATTGTCATCAATGTCATCCACCAACTTTAAAGACTACTACGCTATTTTGGGGGTGAGTAAAACAGCCAGTCCAGAAGAAATCAAGAAAAAATTTCGTAAGCTTGCTTTAAAATACCACCCCGATCGCAATCCAGGGAATAAAGAAGCAGAAGCCCGCTTTAAAGAAATTAGTGAGGCTTATGAAGTTTTGTCTGATACAGACAAACGAGCCAAATACGATCAATTTGGTCAATATTGGCAGCAAGCAGGAAGTGGACAAACGCAATGGTCAAATGGTGGAGTTAATGTTGACATTAATGGCTTTGATTTCAGTCAATACGGTAATTTTGAAGAATTTATTAATGAGTTATTAGGTCGCTTTTCGACTACAGGTGAGAGTAGTTCTCGCAGTTATAGTTATGGTAATTCCACTAGAACTAGTAGTTCCTACGGCAATACTAGTAACTTTAACGATTTTGGCAGTTTTGGTAATCAGACTGCTGCCTACAATCGGGAAACTACCATTCGTCTTAGTTTTGCTGATGCCTTTCATGGTACAACTAAAAGGATTAGTTTGGGTAATGAATCTGTAGAATTTAGGATCCCTCCAGGAGCAAAACAAGGCAGTCGTATTCGCGTTCGTGGTAAAGGAAAGTCCATTCCCTATAGTCAGCAAAGAGGGGATTTATATCTTAATGTTGAATTACAACCCCATTCCTTTTTTAAATTTGAAGAAGATAATTTAGTTTGTGAAATTCCGATTACGCCAGACGAAGCCGTTTTAGGAGCATCAATTAATATACCTACTCCCGATGGGATGGTGACAATGAAAGTACCTCCAGGAATTCGTTCTGGACAAACCTTAAGATTGAGAGGGAAAGGATGGTCTTCCCCTCAAGGCACAAGAAGCGATCAGTTAGTCAAAATTATTATTACTACTCCTAAAAGAATTAGTGCGATCGAAAAAGAATACTATGAAAAAATTCGTACCAATCGCAGCTACGATCCTCGTAGTAATCTCTCAAGAGTGACTTTATAAAAGCTCAGTTGCTTTGAGATGGCAATTCCAATAGTGAGTTGACATAAAATTTATGATAGGAATATTAAGATGGGAATAAAGGGAAGAAAATGTCAAAATCAAATCAGGTTGGTGCTTTTATTGGGGGAATAGCTATTGGTAGTGCTGTAGGTACTGTCTTGGGACTATTGGTTGCCCCGCGTACTGGTCGAGAAACAAGAGCATTGCTCAAAAAATCAGCAGATGCTTTACCAGAATTAGCTGAAGATTTATCTACTAGTCTTCAGCTTCAAGCAGATCGTTTGTCTGACTCCACTTTAAAGAATTGGGACGAAACTCTCGCTCGACTCAAAGAAGCGATCGCAGCAGGAGTTGAAGCCAGTCAAATAGAAATGAGACAAGTTCAACAAATTGATAATCAAGATCGAGATTTAAACTCTTCTATTGCCGATTAATATAAATTACCAACAAAGCGCGTGAGAGATTCTTTATTCTGGCTAGGACTATCTTTATTTTTAGTGGCAATCAGCCTTACTGCTGTCTTGATTACTGCTCTGCCAGCCTTACAAGAAGTAGCAAGGGCTGCCCGTAGTGCAGAAAAACTATTTGATACTCTGAATCGAGAATTTCCTCCTACCCTTGAAGCTATTCGTCTGACAGGTTTAGAAATTAGTGAACTTAGCGATGAGATTAATCAAGGAGTAGAAAGTGCTGGTCGTGTAGTTAAGCAAGTCGATCGCTCTTTGGGTAATGTCAAAAAACAAGCCCAGCAAGCTCAAACCACTACCCACAGCTTAATTGTGGGAGTCAAAACAGCCTGGAAAGTATGGAATAGTCCAGCTAAAAAAAGACGTTTTTCTTCTTCCCGCTCTTCAAATATTAATGATTTAATTTCTGCTCGACAACAACACAACCTGGATTAGCATTTTGAGTAAGTATCCTTCTGCACGTTGAATAAAATTCTCTTCATTAAAGATCTAATTTGAGCAAAGAAGGCAAATTTTTGAATTTTGAATTAGAGCGAAGCGACTAACTCATCCTAAAATAAAGTAAACAAATGTAAATTAAACTCATAGTTCTCAGGGAACAGTAATTGTTTATTCAGAAATCTTTAATTAAATACATCATGCAAAATAGTTTTAGGCAACGATTTGTGATTGGGTTAGGAGGTTGTTTAATAATTTTAGCTACCTGGTTATTTACTCCCGCAGCTTGGGCTGTTAACAATCCAGAATTATTACCAGATAGAGAAACTCCCGTTGTCGATCTAGCTAATTTTTTACCTACTCTTCAGGAAGAATCTTTGGTAGGAGAATTAGAAAATTTTGAAGCGGAAACTGGCTGGAAAATGCGAGTTCTTACTCAATACGATCGCTCTCCAGGCAGGGCTGTGAAAAAATATTGGGGTTTAGATGATAAAAGTATTTTACTTGTAGCTGATGGTAGAGGTGGCAATCTTTTAGCCTTTAGTATTGGCGATGACGTTTATGAATTACTGCCTCGTACTTTTTGGATTGAATTACAAGCCCGCTTTGGGAATATGTACTATGTCAGAGATAATGGGGAAAATAATGCGATCGTCGCAGCTTTAGATACAGTTAAAGGCTGTTTACGACAAGACGGCTGTAATGTAGTTCCAGGATTACCTCAAGAGCAATGGATTCTTACTTTGGTTAGTTCGATTATCGGTGGCGTAATCTTAGGGGCAGCAATTATTCCTCGACAAGAAGGTCAAATAATAGCTTGGCAATGGGGATTAATTATGTCACCTCTGTGGGGCATACTATTTATTTCTTTTGGTATTGGACCTGTGGTTACTCGTACTGCGGAATGGCTACCTTTATTCCGTAATGTTATTGGATTTGTACTAGGTATTTTAGTAGCTTATCTTTCTCCCACATTTAGTAAGCCGACAAGTTCAGAAACTTAATATTAATTTAATAATAATTAACTTCTATTAGTTAAGATGAGGGCAGACATAAAGTATGCCCTTTTCTGGTTTATTTTGCTGATTACTTTGGAAAACTGCCATAAAGAAGATGCTGAACTTCAAAATACAATCCGATAGTGATATTCCTGCTTCTAAGCAACTACTTGAGCAGATTCAGTTTGCGATCGCTTCAGGACAATATGCTCCTGGTCATCGTTTACCGAGTACAAGACAATTAGCGATGATTACAGGTTTGCATCGTAATACTATTAGCAAAGTATATCAGCAACTAGAAGAAACAGGTTTAGTAGAATCGATCGCTGGTTCAGGTATCTATGTAAAATCTCAAGAAAGAGAAAATGAGCTTGAATCAGATTCCCCTTTAGTAGCCCAGAATAATTTGATCAAAGATAGTATAGATGAATTATTAGAACTGGGTAGTAGTCTACCCAAAATCAAAGAATTATTTTTAGAGGAAATTGATTGGCGAGTGCGTTGTAGCGAGAGGGTTTTTGTCACAGTACCTAGTCGAGATACTAGCGCAGGAGAATTAATGCAACAAGAATTACAGGAATCTTTAGCCATTCCTGTTGAGTTAGTTTTACTAGAAGAATTACCCTCTAAGCTAAAAGATAATAATTTAGGTACAGTAGTTACCAGTCGCTACTTCATCAAAGAAGTTTTAGAGATTGTACCACCTAAATCTTTTAGGGTTATCCCTGTGGATATCTATAATTATTTAAAGGAGTTAGAGATCATCCAAAAACTACCATCCCAAGCTTGCCTTGCTATAGTTAGCCTCAGTCAAGGAACTTTAGCCATAGCAGAAAGTGTGGTCAAAAGTCAGCGTGGGGATGATTTGCTTGTTTTGACTGCACCAGCCAAAGAGGAAAAGAGATTAAGAGCGGTTATCCGCAGCGCACATACTATCGTCAGCGATCCAGCCAGTTATGAAATTGTCAAAAACACGATCGCTGAGATTAGAGAAGATTTAATTCGTTTTCCTGAGGTAATTTGTAGTGAAAATTATATTAGTGCTAAGTCAATTGAGCTACTCAAGCGAGAATTGGGATTGGAATAAGTATAGCAATACGTTAGAAGGTTAAGACATAGTATTTAGCGTAGGGGCGAACGGCGGTTCGCCCTTACAGGGTTTATGTGTCCTAACCTAAGTTCGTAAAGCTATAGTAAGTAGGGGCAGGGCACTGCCTTGCCCCTACAGTAGTAAGTTTTCACCAAAATTACCATAGTCTCTGAGAGAAAAAGTAGACGAAGAACGAATTTAACTGCCTAAATTAATAAATTAAGGCGAGCGCAAATGTAAATTATCAATTATAAATTGATAAGTCTACGAACATTTGGGGCTAAACTAAGACTAGGAAAAAGAACTGTCTAGCTAACAAGCAGTTCCACCTACTTAAACAAACAAATATTTTGTAGGTTGGGTTGCGCGAAAGTGCAGTCTGGGATTTTTCTCCTAAAATACCTTTTGTCAGAGGAAGGATTAAACCTAACAACCTTGAATATAACAGCATCAAATATATAGATGGGTTTCGCTATCAATCTACTCATCCTACAAATAATTAGGTTAACCTACTTAGTCAAAGGATTCAGCAAAAATGGCATCTCAATCACAAATAAAAACTTATCTTGCTTATTGGTTTCAGCTAGGGAAACAAGTTTTTTTGAGCAAAGAAAACAGGGAATTGTTACCTCAACCTGTTATCAAAGGCGATCGCTATTCTCCAGAATTTGAAGATTGCTGGCAAACAATTCTTATTAAGAATGGTAAAGATTGTTATCTCCAAGGTACGGAACAAAGTATCGAAGAGTTACTTACTCCTGCTTGGAATATAGCTGCCTGCGCTAGATGTAATATGCCTGTTCCTACTATTGAACTAGGGATACAACCTACAGCTTGTCCTTGCAACGATTTTCCTGGGTGGCCTAATTCTGAACTACCTCAACCACGCTCTCCCATCAATACTACAGTTCATTTAAGCAAGATCAAAACTCGTTTACAATGGGGAACACCGGTCACTGCAGGCTCCGTTGTCTTACGGCGGAGTAACGGAGACCAAGAGAAAGTATAGAAAAAGTTATTCTTTCAACTCGAATTCAGACTAAAAACTACATAAATAGTCAATTCGATCAGTAAATTAATTCAAAAATCAACTTTAATTATTAATTTCTCGATATGCTTGGTAGACTCCTTGAACGTTGTACCAATTAAGAAAAATACGCGCAATTTCTAGAGCTAATTGGGGTTTACCTCGATCGATTAACCACTGTAATAACGGCTGCATAGTTTTCTCGTTTAAGCTTCCTCCCAAAGATAAAATTCCCCATAAAATACGATGAAATAGGGTCATTTGGATCATCAGCTTGACATTAAAGGTAGGATGTTTCTGATAAAAAACTACTCCCATTTTTCCTCTTTCAATCTCTTGATCGATCATTTTGGGGATTTGTTCCAAATTAAAAGGAGGGTGCCAATGATAACCGACAGCCTCAGGACATTTAATTAGTTTTAAGCCTAATTTTTTTAGCCTTACTCCTAGTTCTAAATCTTCCCATCCATAAAGTTGAAATTGAGTATCAAAAAGACCAGCTTCTTCTAGCCATTGACGAGAAATAGCCACATTACCTGTAGCAAAATAAGCTGCGGAAAAATCAGTAATTTTATATGGTTCAGCAGTGGGATTATCGAAGTTAGCAGTATTAATTACCCAACCATAAGTAAAGAGGCGATCGCTGCCAATTTTCTCCACACCTTTTGCTAAAGTATTCGCATGAGCTTGTAAAAATTTTTCGGTAACAACTAAATCACTATCAATGAAAATAATTGTATCTCCCTTAGCTTGTTGAACACCTAAATTTCTGGCAGCAGCAGGACCTTGGTGAACCTGAGAAAAAGTTATAAGATGAGGAAATTGAGTTGCATTTTCTGCTAACCATTCTAAGGTTCGATCCGTCGAACCATCATCAACCACAATAACTTCATAACCTTTTATTAGCTTATCCGATTGCTGATTTTCTAAAGCTTGAAGACACTTAATTAGAATAGGTTTACGGTTATAAGTAGGAATAACAACACTAAAAAATCTGGCAAGTTGATTGGGCATTAATAGTAATAGAAAGCTAAATTCTAAAGTCTTTTTTCTAATAATTTACGAATGATAGTTGCATCTTCAGCGTTAGGTAAAATTGCCAAATAACATTCTAAATCTTGATAAGCTTGTTGGGGTCGATCTAACTGATAATAAATAAGACCTCGATCGCGCAACTCTCTAGGATTATCAGGAAAAAGTGTGAGAATACCACTAATAATCTGTAAAGACTTAAATAATTGATTACTACTAAGATAAATATATTTAAGATTAGTCAGCATTCTAGCTAAAATCTGTCTATTGCTCACTTTAGCTAAAAAATGTGGCTCTAGTTTAACTGATTTTTGATATAGTTGTTCGAGTTTAGCTAAACAATCTTCCTTGAACAGAATTTCTCCTTGATTGAAAACATCAACAAAAATACCAGATTCTTCAAAATCAGGACTAATCAAAAAGTGTCCAGGCATGCCAATTCCTGTCATGGGGAAATTAATGCGTTGGGCAATTTCTAAGTAGATTACTGATAACGTAATTGGAATTCCTGTACGTCGATCGATAACATCATTAAGAAAACTATTGCGAGTATCGTAGTAATTTTCACTATTACCTTGGTATCCTAAATCAGTAAAAAGATAATCATTAATCGTGTTAACTACTTTGAGAGGATAACGTTCTGCTGGTAATTTTTGATTAATGTCGTCTGCCATAGCTGACAAAATATTTAGATACTTCTCAATATCGAGGTTGGGATATTCTGATTGAGCATAAAAAAGTCCTGCTTTAGCTAAACTTATTTTGTCATCTGCTTGATTCACTTCTTGTTCAAAATTTTGCCAACCAAGATTAAAATTCATTTTTTATTAAAATAAGTATTTTATGATTTACTTAGTGGATATCTTAATACTTACGTATAGTGAAAGCAATAACCTTTAAGTAATAATCACAGAAACCGACAGGAAACTTACAGACTTTTAGTGGTTGGAGAGGTTGATGGCACAAAGCTTAATCTTGATAATCTCTGCCACTTCCATACTTCCAAGCATCTAACCAACGATGATAATAGTAACGTTGTTGAGGAGATACATTATCAGCGATCGATTCTAGGGACTTTCCTAGAGGATATAAACTCCGATACAGTCCCAAATTCAAATAATGTCTACTCCAATCAAGGAGAGGACTAATACCCACTTGAGGCAATATGGGCAAAACTAATTTAGGATTAACTAGAGGTAAAGTTTTAGCCAAAGGGGCAAACTGAATTACATCTTGCAAAAAAGGCTTAATTACTTTGTCTCCCAAGCGATCCATTACCACGAAAACACCGTTCATTAAATTATTAATTTGATCGGGACTTACTTGCTGATTTATACCTACACTCATAGTCTGTTGAAATAACCAAGTAACAGAAATATTGGGTTGATAAGGCTGCAAGAGAGATAAATCTTTACGGCTGAAATTACCTATCTTTAAAGCTTCATTAATACCAAAAGTTAGGCGTTGTAAATGACGAACCATTGCCCCAAAACCACCAAAACTAACAGGAGACTGTCCCCCACTACTGTCTCCTATAGGTAAGATGCGATCGAATGGTAAATGTAGAGGACTCTGACGATAGGAGGGAAAAAAACCAAACAAAAATCTTTTAAAATTTAATTGTGCTAATTCTATCTTTTGATACTCTGGTAATAATCTTAAATACTCATCCATAAAAAATTCTAAACTAGGTCGTTCTGGATGAGCATCTAAATAACTAAACATATAAGTTGTTCTACCATCTCTAGCAGGAAACGCCTCCCAAAAGTACTGAGATTGATTAGTAATAGGCGTAAAAGAATAAATTAAATCTCCAGTTTCATTTTGTTGATATCCTTCTGCGCAACTACCAACAACAATACAAATGCCATCAGGCTTTCTTCCTTTCCTAGCTTGTTTGACAATAGGCGAAAAATGACCCATAGCATCAATTAATAAGGAAGTTTTTAGCTCGGTTACTCCTGCTCTTACTAATACACCATCAGGATGAATAGTTGCGGACTTAAAAGCGGTATTTTCTAATAGTTTTCCTCCGAATTCTAAAAACCTTTTCTTGAGAGTATCTAATAAATAAACTGGATCGACACCAATATTTAAAACATCTTTAACCCAGATATCTTTACCCCCTAAAAACCCAATACGGGCAGGATTATATTCTGTCGCGATCGCTTTTTCTAATTCTACTTCTGTTAATAAATCTAACTCTAAAAAAGTGGCTAATTCCTGACGAGAAATATTCCATTCTTGTTCTCTCCCCCGCAAAATTCCTCTTTCTATTAAAGCAACTCTCCAGCCTAATTTAGCACAAGCAGCACCAAGCAAAATCCCCAAAGTTCCCCCACAAATAACCAGATCCCAGTCTGTTTCTCCCAAAGATTCCTTACTTTGCGTGACAACTTGAGGAACTTGTATCGGTTGAGAACGCACAGCAGTCCAAAATTTATCTGCACCTCTCAGTCTTTCTAGAACATTATCTGGTTGCTGAGAAAGAATCTGTTCTGCTAAATTCATTGCTATTACTCCAGTAGATTAGTTATAAGAAATATCTGTAAGTTCTAGAAGTTTATGTTAAACCGATATCTTCATTCCAAAGCAGAGAATTATTAAAGATAAAATCCTGCATTAATTGAAAACAAATTTCATGATTCAAGACTTCAACCTTTACGCCTCTGGAACGAAGAAGTTCTTCTTCACCCATAAAAGTCCTATTTTCGCCGATGATCACGTGAGGAATTTTATACATTAATATAGCTCCTGTACACATACTACAAGGAGACAAAGTAGTATAAAAGTAACATTTTGGTAGAAAGAAGCTGGTTGCCGACCTATATTTTCTAAAGCATCCATCTCCCCATGCAAAATAGCACTACCTTTTTGCACTCTTTTATTATGACCCCGACTAATTATCTCTTCATTTCTGACAATTACTGAACCGATAGGAATACCACCTTCTCTAAGTCCCTTTTTTGCTTCATTAATTGCTTCCAGGATAAAACTATTCATTGTTGCTATTTTTACACTTAGGACTTATCCATTATCAAATAAGGATAATCCCAGCAATTCTAAAACAAGTCGTAATTAAGCATAAAATAAACACCGTTTTCCTGCAGAGAATTTTGCTCGGAATCTACATCAATTAAAGGGATACCCCAATCGAGACGAGCATTGAAGCGATCTCCCATAGTGAAGTTTAACCCAATACCAAGGGATGGTAAAACATCGTTTTCAATTTCAATAGTATCTTCTTTATTCCACACCACACCGATGTCAACAAAGGGTGTAAGCTGAACTATTCCATCTATGGCAGGAATACGCCAGATAGGAATTCTCAATTCTGCCGAAGTAAAGAAACCATTGTCTCCTAAGCTTAAATCTTGACGATAACCTCTAACACTGCCAAAACCACCTACACGAAATTGTTCTAAGGGGACTAGAGAACTAGCAGATAATTGTATATCTCCCCTCAACACAAACAAGAAATCTTCATCCAAACGACGTATCCATTGCCCTTGTCCTCGCCAAGCAAAAAAGCTACTATCGGGAGCATCTTCGTTAATAGTGGCATTAAAAGCATCTATACCAATACTAAATTGAGAACGAGCAGCAATTACTTGATTTGCACTACGATTAACCCATTCTTGAGAAAATCTAATCACACTAATTTTAGTCCGTCCTTGGTCATCTGCACCAACAGAAATACGAAAAGGGTTATCTTGTACAGAAGTTTCACTTTCTACACGAGAAAAAGCCAGTCCCAAACTTAGTTCATTATCTGGTTGTTGGATTATGGGCTGACGTAAGTTCAATTCGTAGTAACGGGATTCTGATTCAATATCTAGAATAGTAAAGGGATCTTCAACTATATCGTTAAAATTAATGCCATACTTGAAGCCAAGTTTCCCATTTCTGAGATTGATAGGCACAGTATAGCCAAAGTCAAAACTATCACTACCATCAGTGTTTGTGTATTGGAAATCAAATTTATCCCCAAAGCCGAATAAATTGTTATGAGTAATACTAGTACCACGACGGAATGTTCCTACACTAGGCGATCGAGAATTATCTAAAATTGCTGAAACTACAAAAGCATCGGCTTCTTCAATTTCCACATCTAATAAACTTGTACCAGGGCGAATTCCTGTTGATAATTCAGCAGAAATATTTTCGATTAAAGGGTCTAATCGTAATAGTTGTAAAGCTTTGAGTATAGAGTTTATATTTACTGGTTTACCAGCAGCTAAGGCTATACGTTTACGCACATAATCAGGGTCTAGTCTTTTATTACCTGTTATGTTAATAGCTTCTAGTTCTCCTTCTAATATTTCGATAGTTAATTTTCCTGACTCTACTTCTTGTTCTGGAATATAAGCACCAGAATTAATATAACCATTATCAGTGTAAAGTTTAGTGATAGCCGATCGCACTTGAAATAGTTCGGTAAAAGAAAGGGAACGACCAACAAAGGGTTGAGTAATTTTTTGTAATTCTTGCTGACTAAAAACACTACTACCTAATATCTCAAACTCATTAACTACGACAGATGTATCTGTCTGAATCCCTTCATCTTCTGGTTGAATAATATTTGGTGTTGGCAGATTTTGACTATGAAGAGAAGATGGATTGATGGAGTTATTATAATTGCTAGAATTAATTAGTTTGTATGGGTTTTGAGCTTTAACTGATGAAGATAGTAAACTCAAACATAAAGAAGTGGCTATGATTGTCAATGATTTTTGACAACTAGTCAAATCAATCTTAAAATTTGACAATGGTAATTTCCATAATCTATCTAGATGAGTCATGAATTCATATTAGGTTTACGCTCATTTTTCTGCAAAAAAGAGAATATTCTTTATACTATATCTCGCTCCATGAATTATTTAACCAATCATTTTTTTTACTCTCATTACATCACAATAAGTAATCATAAATATTGGTTTGAGAGATTTTATTGTCATAAAGCCAATGAAAACTGCTAAATTTCCGACAGTTTCAAAACATCCAAAGCTAGAAAGATCGCTGCAATACTGCCACAAACACATATTTCCCCTGACTTAATTTTCTCTTTGATTTTGCTGATGGGAATTAGAGTAACTTCGATTTCTTCTGTCTCATCTAACTTTTGTTGACTAGTTAAAGTAGCATTTTTGGCTATAAATAAATGAATTTTGTTAGTATCTTTAACTGGATTATCGTATAGAGTGGCAATTTTAATAAATTCGGTGGCAGTGTAGCCAGTTTCTTCGAGTAATTCTCTTTGGACTGCGGTTAAGCTATCTTCTTTACTAGGATCAAAACTGCCTGCTGGTAACTCTAAAAGAATTTCTGCCACACCGTGACGATATTGACGCACAAACACAACTTCTCGATTGGCAGTTATCGGGAAAACTAAAGCAATATCTGGTCTAACATTGACAAAGTAGTCATCAACTATTTTGCCATTAGCTAGTTGAATTTTATCTTGTCTAATCTGACACCATTGATGATTGAGAACTAAATGAGAAGCAAGTATTGTCCATTTTTGAATATTAATCATCAATAAGCAAAATTCCCATAATTTAGATTGCTATTACCTATGGAATTGACAGCTCAAACTTTTACTGTCCACAAAAAATTTCCTCTGCAAATCAGTCGGGGGACAATAACTAAGAATACTAATATTTGGGTCAAAATTCGAGAAGGCGACATTGAGGGATGGGGTGAAGCTTCGCCTTTTTCGATCGCTAAAAGTGAAAAGAAAACCTCTGAGCAATTGCTTGAAGAATTTAGGCAGATTATCCCCAATTTACAGCATTATAACCCGTTAGAGCGAGAAAAAATAACTTCTTATTTAATTCAAGAGCAAGTATCTTCTTCTTTGTGTGCTGCTATTGATATGGCACTCTATGACTGGCTGGGGAAAAAAGTAAGTTTACCTCTATGGCAATTGTGGGGATTAGATCGTGATTCAATTGTTCCTATTTCTGTCACAGTAGGGATTAATTCACCTGAAGGCGCGATCGCTAGAGTACAAAACTGGCAAAGAGTCATAGAAGCTCAAGTAATTAAAGTAAAATTAGGCAACCCTCAAGGGATCGAAGCCGATCGCGCCATGTTATTAGCTATCAAGCAGGAAGCACCCAAAGCTAAATTAATGGTTGATGCGAATGGAGGATGGAGTTTAGAAGATGCCATAATTATGAGTAAGTGGTTAGCTCAACAAGAAGTAGAGTATATTGAGCAACCTTTACCAGTAGGAGCAGAAGATCAATTAGCAATCTTATCTAATCATTCTCCTTTACCGATTTTTGTCGATGAAAGTTGTTTTACTAGTAAAGATATTGTTAAACTAGCTAACTCTGTGGCAGGAATTAATCTCAAAATTATGAAAGCTGGAGGCTTAACAGAAGTGAGACGATCGATCGAGGTTGCTCGTACTTGTGGTCTAAAAATTATGTTCGGCTGCTATTCTGACAGTAGTTTAGCGAATACTGCCATGGCTCATCTTGCTCCTCTAGCAGATTATCTCGACTTGGATAGTCATCTAAACCTAATTGACGATCCTTTTTGTGGTGCAACCCTCCAAGAAGGACGCTTATTACCTAACAATCAACCAGGATTAGGAGTAGAATACCGTGTCTCTGACAGCTAAACACCGAGTAGCAATTTTACTTCACCAGGGCATTCGTGGCGATCGCGGTAAAACGGGACTAGCTTTTTTGCGCTACGCTCAAGCGAATGTTGTGGCTGTAATCGACGCTCAATCTGCGGGGGAATCGCTCCAACAACTAACTGGTATTGACAAAGACATCCCCATTGTAGCTAGTGTATCAGAAGTTTTGACTTATAATCCTGACGTTTTATTAATTGGTATTGCTCCTTCAGGAGGAAAATTACCCCCAGCTTGGAAAGAAGAAGTTGATGGCGCGATCGCTTCTGGACTATCGGTAGTAAATGGTTTACACACACCCATGACATCGGAGTACACTAATTTACAGCCAGGACAATGGGTTTGGGACATTCGCCGAGAACCACCAGGCTTAACCATTGCTTCAGCCCAAGCGCGATCGCTTGCTTGCACCAGAATTTTAACTGTAGGAACAGATATGGCAGTGGGTAAAATGTCTACTAGCTTAGAAATTTATCGTGCTGCTGAAACTAGAGGTATTAACGCTGAATTTGTAGCTACAGGACAGGGTGGTATAGCTATTACAGGACAAGGAATTCCTTTAGATGCAGTGAGGGTAGACTTCGCTGCGGGAGCAGTAGAAAGAATAGTGATGAAATTAGGTCGACAATGTGACTTACTAATAGTGGAAGGACAAGGCTCTTTAATTCATCCAGGCTCTACAGCTACTTTACCTTTAATCCGTGGCAGTCAACCCACAGGATTGATTTTAGTCCATCGTCCAGGGCAAAAACATATTAACAATTTACCAGATGTCTTAATTCCCCCTCTACCAGAAGTAGTGCATTTATACGAAACTTTAGCTAGTACAGGAGGAAATTTTGGTAAAGTAGCAGTAAAAGCGATCGCCCTTAACACTTTTCATTTGGATGAGGCAGCAGCTAAAAAAGCCATAGAAGAAACGCAGCAAATTACTGGACTTCCTTGTACCGATGCTGTGCGCTTTAATGCAGATTATCTCTTAGATGCCTGCTTGTATTAATCTTGACGCTCCATCTTGAGAAAGTTTGCCCTGATTTTGGCGATCGCTATGAAAATTCTGAGGGGAATATTTAGCGATCGCTTTTAAAGCTCAAATTATGTTGATTGAATCATGCGATCGCTGCTTTTAAACAAGCTTAACTTTGCCCAACAGTTTCTTGCTCTCTAGCTAAGAACTTTTCTAACTCAGTTAAGGCATCAGCATCAACTTTAGTTTGCATAGGACAGAATTTAGGCCCACACATGGAACAGAATTCTGCAGTTTTATAAATATCTGCAGGTAAAGTTTCATCATGGTATTCTCTAGCTCTGTCAGGATCTAAAGATAATTCAAATTGACGTTCCCAATCGAAGTTATAACGAGCTTGGGACAGTTCATCATCTCTATCTCTCGCACCAGGACGATGACGAGCAATATCCGCAGCATGAGCAGCAATTTTGTAAGCAATTAAGCCATTACGAACATCTTCTGCGTTAGGTAAGCCCAAGTGTTCTTTAGGAGTTACATAGCAAAGCATTGCTGTACCATACCATCCAGCCATAGCTGCGCCGATGGCTGAAGTAATATGATCGTAGCCAGGAGCAATATCTGTTACCAGAGGGCCAAGCACATAGAAAGGTGCTTCGCTACACTCTTCCATCTGTTTTTTGACATTAAACTCAATCTGATCCATCGGTACGTGACCAGGACCTTCCACCATCACTTGGACATCATGTTTCCAAGCGCGACGAGTCAATTGCCCCAGAGTTTTCAATTCTGCCAGTTGTGCCTCATCGGAAGCATCATGGGTACAGCCTGGACGAAGAGAATCCCCTAAGCTAAAAGAAACATCATATTTTTTGAAAATTTCGATAATGTCGTCGAAGTGAGTGTAGAGAGGATTTTGTTTGTGATGATGGAGCATCCAACGGGCAATAATCCCACCACCGCGAGAAACAATTCCTGTAATTCTATTTCTTACCTTAGGCAAGTGTTCAATTAAAATACCTGCATGGATAGTCATATAGTCTACTCCCTGCTGAGCATGTTTTTCAATGATATGCAGAAAGTCATCAGGAGTGAGATTTTCTATTTTGCCACGAACACTTTCTAAAGCTTGATAAATAGGTACAGTGCCAATAGGGACAGGAGAATCATTGATAATTGCCGTCCGAATTCGATCTAAGTTACCACCGCCAGTAGATAAGTCCATGACTGTATCGGCACCATATCTAACTGCCAGCCTCAGTTTTTCTAACTCTTCATTAATATCTGAAGAATTAGGAGAAGCACCAATATTAGCATTTACTTTACATTTAGAAGCAATACCAATACACATAGGCTCTAAATTAGTGTGATTGATATTGGCAGGAATAATCATTCTGCCTCTTGCCACTTCGTCACGAATTATCTCTACTGGTAGATTTTCTCGCTTAGCAACATAGTGCATTTCTTCGGTAATCAATTCTTGACGAGCATAGTACATCTGAGATACATTGCTCTGTCCCCGTCGTTTAGCAACCCATTCTGCTCTCATAATTTAATTTTCCTCAATAAACAGCTTTCCTCCGCTGGTATTACCCAGTCTCAGGTTCCAAGGGACTATCTCAGCCTAAGTCTTTAGACACCCCTAGCTATGGTGATAGATTGTAGCACTATCAGAGCCAAGAGTATCAGTATGGATAGGAAAATATAGCTTTTATTAATGAAGGACAGGAATAAATGCTAGATAAGAGAGAAAAATACTAGTAAGTAGGATTAACGGAGTTACAAAAGCAGCTTTGGCTTCGCCGAGGTTTAATACTTGAGTGCAACCAATATAGAGAGTCAAAATAGTGTAAGAACAACCAAAAATAATAAAAGGCAAGACAAAAACATTCCAAGATAGGGAGATAAACCCCATAATCCAAGCTAATAACCCTAAAGGAAAAAGAGTAGTTCCAGCAATAAAAACATCTGTGTTAATGTTGCCAGGACTATTAGAAAAGAAGCGGATTAAATGACTAGAGATAATGAGAATCATAAAAGGAATAATGCCGACAAAACAAAGGGCTACGAAAGGAAAATCTTCATTACTCCAATTTTTCCAATTTACATAAATACTACAAACAAACATCAAATCAGCTATTATGCCATAGATAATACCTACTTCTAGAGCTTCTTTTTTTTCTAAGCTGGAAAATGCCGGTAATAATCCTCCTCCTGGGTTAAATAAATAAGTAATCAATACTAAGGCTGAATTTTGCCAGAGACGGTTAAAATTTCCTGACAATTGACCTGGTTTCCAAATGCCAGGAGTTGAGTCTTGAATAGTTTTCTTAGTTAGACGATAAGCACTTAAATTGCCCTGATCGTAAAATAATTTGGCAGCAACGTGTAAATCTTCTAAAGCTGCCGTAGCATTTTTTTGTTCTTGATAAGCTAAAGCCCGATAATAGTATGCTTGAGCATAGTTACAATCTTGATGGAGAGCTTGCGTGTAGGAATCGATCGCTGATTGTCCATAGCCCAAACGATAACGCGCTCTTCCCTGATAGTAATGTGCTTTAGCTATGCTAGGGTCTATTCTTAAGACTTGAGAGCAATCTTCTAAAACTCCCTTGTTATCTCCCAATTTGTAGCGCATTTCACATCGTTTTAAGTAAGCATCGACAAAATTTGCATCTATTTCGATCGCTTTAGTGTAGTTTTCAATTGCGCCTTGGAAATCTTTGCGTTGAGACTTATTTATCCCCCGACTATAATAATCCTGAGCAGATTTAGATTTTTTACCCGATTCATCGTTTTTTTTACTAACCTTGTGATTAGACCTAAATCTCAACTCTCGATCGTAACGACGACGCTTGTTGGGATCAGATAAAGTTTCATAAGCTTGAGAAATATGTTTGAATTTTTCTGCCGATTCAGGATCGTCAGGATTTAAGTCGGGATGATACAAACGAGCAAGACGGCGAAAAGCTGCTTTGATATCTGTAATAGGTGCATGGGGAGAAACTTGAAGAATGGAATAATAATCCTCAACTTTTGCCATTGACATTGACTTTACCTTTTGATTACCCTGATCGGCTGATCGCCAAACACTATATTAATTCCTAATTTCTGCTTTTGTTAGCAAACAGCCTTTATTTTCTCATATTCTTAATTTTAGAAAATTAAATCTGAAAACTAAAAAATAAATGCTTTCTGGTAATTGTAATTATCATGTACTTAAAATAAATGATACTTTACAATTTTGTCTCATAAGTATAAATACTTATAAGGCTTACTCAATTAAGGAAATTTTACTATATGATGCACATATAAATGAATTATTTCTTATTTTTTGCTCAATCAAATCTAATTTAGATTGTGCATACTAGTTTAGCCGACTTAAATTTATTTCACTTATTTTAAATCTACTATATGCGAATTTTCTTTCTCGTTTGGATTGGACAAGTTGTTTCTCTGTTTGGCTCTAAGTTAACAGAGTTTGCTTTAGGATTTTGGATTTTAGAACAAACCTATAAAGAGACAGGTACTATTACCCAGTTTGCCCTCACTATCCTCTTTATCTATTTACCCAAAGTAATTGTTTCTCCTCTCGCTGGAGTTTTGATAGACAGGTGGAATCGTCGTCATGCGATGATTTTAAGTGATTTAGTGGCAGGAATAGTAACCTTAACCATAATGTTAATTGTCCTCTCAGGCCAGTTAGAAATTTGGCATATTTATCTAGCTATTATTGTCACTTCTAGTTTTAATGCCTTTCAAGTACCTGCTTACACAGCAGCGATCGCTCAACTTGTCCCGCAAAAAAATTTGAGTCAGGCTAACGGTATGGTGCAAGCTTCTAGCGCGATCGCCAAAATTGCTGCCCCTTTTACCGCAGGACTATTACTGCAAGTTGTTCACCTGAATGGGATTCTCCTGATTGACTTTGTAACTTTCCTAGTCGCTCTAACTACTCTTAGTTGTGTCAAATTTCCCTATCTCAAACGCAGGAAAAACAGACAAGAGCAGATTTTTAGTCAACTTTTTGCCGAAACTAGATCTAGTTGGCATTATGTCGCAGTCAGACTTGGTTTGCGCAATCTTTTAGGGTTTGTGGCTATCAGTTACTTTACGACAGGAATGCTAGAAGTTGTACTTTGGCCCCTACTTTACGAGCCTAATTCTACAGAAGAACTAGGAATTATCCTATCTATTGGTGGCTGTGGGATGTTGCTTGGTAGTATTACGATCAGTTTGTGGAAGGGATTTCAAAATCGAGTTAAAACAATTCTCGGTTTTGTGGCTTTTCAAGGCATAATCGTTTTCCTCGCAGGAACAAGAATTTCTTCAGTAGTGCTAGCAGCAGGAATTTTCGGCTACCTATTCTCTATGCCTATCATCATTAGTTGTAATCAGGCAATTTGGCAAAGCAAAATACCACCTCGTTTACAAGGAAGAATATTTGCCCTACAACAAACAATAGAACGTTCTCTCTCGATTGGAGCATATTTACTAGCAGGGCCTTTAGTAGACCGTATTTTTAATCCTTTAATGGCTGAAAATGGCTTGTTAGCCGATAGTATTGGTAAATTTATTGGGGTGGGATTCGGACAAGGTATTGCTTTACTCTTAATTTTGCTGGGAATTATCAATCTTATTGCTGTAGCGATCGCTTCTCGGGAACCTCGTTTGCGTAATTTGGAAAAAGAATTACCCGATCGCAGTCAATCTAATACACTTTTAGTCTGAAATAACTGAGTTAGCTAGTAGTTAAAAGAACGCAGAAAAGATAAAATCCAGCAACTAGCTAATTTTAATGGGACAATAAAACAGCCAGAACTAAATTATCTAAAGACCAATGTTCAGATCCCTTATTTCTATCTTGCTAATTGTACTGAGTATTACTCTATCAAGTTGCTCTGTGGGAGTTAGTGGTTTAAAAAGCTATGTTAATCCTGCTAAAGGATACGAATTTCTCTACCCTAATGGTTGGATACCTGTCGATCTTAAAAACCCATCTGCAGGAGTAGATGTTGTTTTCCGCGATTTGATTGAACGCACAGAGAATTTAAGTGTAATTATTAGCGATGTTCCTAGTGATAAAACTTTAGAAGATTTGGGTACACCCTCAGAAGTAGGTTATCGCTTTCTTAATTTGGTCAAAAATAATCCCAATCTAGAAATTGACTCCGCGTTTCTGAGGGCAGAATCTCGTCAGGCTAATGATAAAAGTTATTATCTTCTAGAGTATGAAGTGGATGTACCAGATCAGCCACAACGACACAATTTAGCTAGTGTTGCTGTCAGTCATGGTAAATTATTTACTTTCAATCTTTCTACTCCTGAAAGCCGTTGGGAAACTGTTAAAGATACTTTTGAAGTAGCTGCTCAATCTTTTTCTGTACGCTAGATATAGCAGTTATTATTGTGAACTAAATGTTAGACCCTTTACCTATCTTTGTTTTAGCTTCAGCTTCTCCTGCTCGTCTTAAATTATTAAACACAGCAGGAATCAAGCCAATTGTTCGTATTAGCAATTTTGATGAATCTCAAATTCAAACAGGCAAGGGCATTGAATTAGTACAAACTCTAGCTATATGTAAAGCGCAAAGTGTAACTAGCGAATTTAGTAATGCCCTTGTTTTGGGTTGTGATTCAGTTCTGGAAGTAGAGGGGAAAATTTATGGTAAGCCCAAATCTGCAACCGAAGCGATCGATCGCTGGCAAGTAATGCGAGGAAATACGGGCATGCTATATACTGGTCATGCACTAATTGATTTGGTTAAGAAACAACAATTAGTTCGTTGTGGCATTACAAAAGTTTACTTTGCCGATCTTAGTGATGAAACCATAGCAGCTTATGTACAGAGTGGGGAACCGCTCAAATGTGCAGGAAGTTTTGCCTTAGAAGGAAAAGGAGGTTTATTTATTGAAAAAATCGAAGGTTGTCATAGTAATGTCATAGGTTTGAGCCTTCCTTTGTTACACCAGATGTTGCTTGAGTTGGGCTACAATGTCACAGACTTTTGGCAGAAATAACAGTAAGAATGCTGAAAAGATTGTCAATCATTAATCGGTAAGCAAAGTTACCTACCACTATGACAGCGCTCGAAGAATTCAAACAAAAAATCAGAGAAAGAAAACTCTTAGAAGCCTTTACTTTGGCTGCAAGTGAAGCGATCGAATTAAAGATTACTACTTGGGTTTCTTCTTCTAACTTAGAAACTCAAGCCATTATTGCCAAAGATAAGCCATTCTCCGAATCTTGTTTGCGTACCCGTATCAATTTGGTGAATGGAGAAATCAACAACGAAATTGGCAGTGAGGTTATTAAAAATCAAGATTATGCTGAACTCAAAAAATTACATCAAGAGCAAGTGAAAAAAGGAAGAGAAACCATCTTAAGAAACTTAGAAAGCTTACAAAAAATGTTTGCTATTCTGAATAATACTTTAGCTGAGATGCCAAAATCTTCATCAAAATAACCTTTAATAGGTGCATAAGTAAGATCTTGCCAAAATAATCAGAAAATTTATATTTACTTAGATTAAAAGCCATTCAATCGCTAGACTAAAAAGGAAAACTACCGAGGAAAATTAAGATTATGACATCCAGTGAAAATTTTAAAAAAGCGATGAGAGAGGGAAAGGTGAAAGAAGCACTAGCGATCGCTATCAGCCAAGTTCCCGAGTTGAAAATCACTACCTCTATCACCCCATCCTCTCCTAATTCGGCAACAGAAAATAATTCCCAGCCCCAGAATCCTCCTTCAATTAAACGTTTACATACTCGGATTAATTTAGTTGAAGGAGAAATACATAACGAAATTAGCGAAG
Source organism: Xenococcaceae cyanobacterium MO_188.B29 (assembly GCA_030065155.1). Lineage (GTDB taxonomy): Bacteria > Cyanobacteriota > Cyanobacteriia > Cyanobacteriales > Xenococcaceae > JASJDJ01. The sequence goes on along the minus strand of JASJDI010000001.1, from coordinate 50,178 downwards.
ATTTAATGGGTAATGTTGCCTATCAAGAAGTTCAACAATTTCACTTCGATCAAGTAGCCAGAGGACATCAAATAATTGAAAAAAATCTAGAAAGTCTGCAAAATATGTTCAGCCTAATTAGCAATGTGCAGCAACAACAACTGGAAGGAAATTATCAAGATATTAAATACTTAGAGGCACAAGCCTCCCCACTACTATCAGATCGGCAAACACCACAACAAGATCCTGAACCTCAAATAGCTTCTTCTGGACAAAATTTGTTAGAAACAACAAATAATCTTGAGAGTCCCCCAACTTTTATTCAGAATGGACATAACCACAATAATTCTAATTTAGTAGTGAGTCCAGAATCTGAAGCTGAAGACTGGGGTGAATGGCTAGAAGAAGACGAACAAGATATCGATGTCGATCTACTCGATCTTTCTTCCCTAGACTTAGATGAATCTGAAGACTGGCAAGATTGGGAAGGAGAAGAAACACAATTATTTGCTGGCGCACCAGGAGCATCCTCAGAAGAAAATAAAGATAAATAATTACAATCATTATCAAGATCTGTGGCATCCAAACGAAGAGCAAGAAAAAATCATCAACAATCAAAAAGTATCTCCTATAATCAAGAAATCAAAGTAAAAGAAAACAACTCCCAACGACTCGATCGCTGGTTAGAATCTTTGAATGTTCTTGTCGGTGAAATTGCTTCAGTTGAAGTTAATACTTCTCTTGTCGAAAAAATTACTACAGAAAAATTTCTACCCTGGCAAGTGTATCAAGAAGTTTATGCTATTTCTAGACCAAATCTAGAAAAGTTAAATATTCATTCTTCTCTATGGGAGCATTATCTTAGTCTTCGTCGTCAGCTAGAGTTAGATTACGCTTTTTTGCTAGTCGATCCTAAATCTGAATTGTATGATGAGAAGGCATCAAAGCAAATTAAACAAGATTTAGCTATTTTGACTCAGCCTAATAATGAGTGGGAAAATCTTCAAAGTAGATTACCCAATCCTCTTGATAGCGATAATCAACCCATAATGCTGGCATTGCACCAGCTTCTACAAGACTATCCTTTTTTGCGAACTTTGCGTAAATTAGGAGAGCTTAAACACATTTTGGATCAACGTAATCAAGTTTTGTGGCAATCAAAATCAGCAGATATTATTTATGCTCAAACTCGGATTCAATTAGGTGGTCAAATTTCTAATTGTTACGACCAAAAACTGTTAAGCCATCCCCATCAAGACAAAATCCTAGAATTGCATAGACAGGGAGTAGAAGCTGGAGAAAAGCATTGGCAAGGACTCTTGGAATTTATTATTACAATCGTTCATAATCATAAATAACCATAACTACAATAGTTTTATTTGTTATTTTTACTAAATATTGTGTTAGATTCGTGCATTTATATTAATCAAGAACGTATTAGTCCTAGACGCATTATTCCTAACGGTGTCCGTTTCTACCTGAATATAGACTATCTTCGCGAAATTAAACAAGCACAAGCCAAAAGACTAAAAATCCAACTTTCTCCCTACGTATTAGCAGATTTCCGCTATTACATTTTAGTAGAGAGACAAAGTAATATCCCCTCCGAAATAACTTTCTCTACTTATTATCAGCAAGATACTCAAGAGATAGCTAAAGTAAAGAGTACTATTTCTGTAGAAGGAAAAATTTGTCAATATATTTGCCATGATGACTGGAAAAATCATCAGTTGTTACAGACAATTATTAATGCTCATTACTGGCTGATTGAGCAAATGTTTAATCAACTTCCTTTAGAGAAAAAAAAACATAGTAAATGGTTGTCTTGGTATATAGCTTTAATTCTTACTATTTTGATTACACCTTTCATTGTATTTCTATTAGATCTTAGTAATTTAGTCAAATTGTTAACAATAGTATTATTGTTATTATTATTCCAGGAATTAAGTAAAAGTTTCTTGATTGTATATTTACGCCGTTGGATTTTATCTCAATTGCTATTTGGGTTCTTTTCTTATCGTTCAAAAAATCGCAAAATTGGTTTTGATTTGCTGGCTATTTTTAGCTAATAATCAGTAAAATTATTATCCCGAACTTTAATCTATGGGGTTATCCACACTAGAAAAACAACAAGAATTTGTCAAACTAAAAGTAGTTGATAAACTTACTAAACATGAAAATTTCAGCTACATCAATCTATAGTTGGTATCGCAGTACTATTCGTAATCCCAAGTATCGCTGGTGGATTATTCTGGGGACATTAGCTTATCTAATTAGCCCGATCGATATCTCTCCAGACTTTATTCCCATTGCGGGTGCATTAGATGATTTTGTGTTAGTTAGCCTATTGGTAACAGAAGTATCTCAATTGATTATGGATCGATATAAATCTAGTCAACAAAAAGATGATTTTGGAGAACAAGGAACTAGCAATAATACTGTAGACGTTGAAGCTGAACCTGTTTCTACTACAGATAGCTAATTTTGACATAAATCAAACTATCTATTCCTAAACAAAAGTTCTTTGAGCAGAAGTTAGAGATGAGTGTTGATTCAGGATATTACCTATAGTTTCAAATAGCTCCTGCTCATTATGAGGTTTAGTTAAATAAGCAGTTGCACCCAATTGCATAGCCAATTGGCGATGTTTACTGCTATCTCTAGAAGTAAGCATAATCACTGGTATTTGGGAAAAGTCTGGATGTTGATGAACAGCTTTTAAAAACTGAAAACCATTCATATAAGGCATTTCTAAATCACAAACTACTAAATTAATATCTTTTTCTTGATGTAATTTTTCTAAAGCTTTCAGTCCATTCTCTGCTCTTAAGACTCGATCGCTTATTTTTTCTAAGGACATAGATATACTATGTCTGAGACTAGATGAATCATCTACTACTAATAAGGTTTGGGCAAGTTTAAGGGAAGCTTGAGGTAGTTGTTGCTGTTGACTAGATTGAGGAGCAGCAGGTAAGGCAGGTGGCAAAGAACTAGCTAGGTAAGCTTGATGACCACTATAAGCCTTTTTCTCTTGAAAAGTTTTGACTAGAGCAACTCCATCAATAACTAAAGTTAAACTACTATCGCGCAAAATACTACAACCATATACATAAATAGGTGGTGCGATCGCACTACCTAGGGGTCTGATGACTAACTCTTGTTCGCCCAAAATTTGTTCTACTTCCAAGCCAATCAATCCTCCTTGACGACGAAGTAGCAAAACAGGACGAGCAACATCATTAGTTATGTAACTAGAACTACAAAGAGGAGTACGGGGATACTCCATCAAATTAGCTAGTTTTCGCACAGGAATAACCTGATTACCTTCCTCTGTCTGCCAGTGTAATACTTTCTGACCATCTAATTCTTTCACTTGATGGGAAGTAGGTAAAATAATTCTTTCGATCGCATCAATGAGTAAAGCATAGGTGATACCCTTAGCTTGAATTAACATTAATTTAGCAATAGTAAGAGTCAGTGGTATTTGCAGAGAAAAAACCGTTCCCTGACCAGGAACAGAGTCAATAGAGATAGTTCCTTTTAGCTCTTCAATCTGAGTGCGAACTACATCTAACCCTACACCTCTTCCAGATAATTCACTTACTCCAGCAGCCGTAGAAAAACCAGGCTCAAATAATAATTCTAGTAATTGAGCAGGAGAGCTATTACTTGCTTGTTGTGGTGTAATCAGATTTTGTTTGATACCACGATTTTTAACTTTTTCTAAATTAATTCCGTTGCCATCGTCTCTTACTTCAATTACTGTTTGGCTACCTTGATAATAAGCTCTAAGTTCAATTTTTCCTATCTCTGGCTTACCAGCTTGAACCCTCATCTCTGGAGACTCAACACCATGATCGAAAGCATTACGAACTAAATGCAGAAGAGGATTATATAATTTTTCTTCAACTGTTTTATCAACTAAAATATGGCTACCAGTAATCTTCAGTTCTACTTGTTTTTCATAACTATTAGCTAGTTGTTGCAACATTGGTGAGAAACGATTGAAAATTCTGCCTATAGGAGACATTCTCGTTTCAATCAATTCGTCCCTCATATTGAGCAACATACGCTGCTGCTTTTGGGTACTTCTTCGTGATTGTTTGTTGAAATTTTTAATTTTTTCGCCAATTTGACTCAATTCCAAATTACTCTCATTGGCTAACTGTAATAGTTGATTTAATTTACTACTTTGTTCTAAGGCATTAATAGATTGAAGCTTGAGTTGAGATTGATGGTTAGATTGAGGAGATTGATTAGTTATTTGTTGTAATTTTGCTGGTAACTCTTGCAAGACTTGTTGTTGTTGAGGAGATAAACAAATTTCATCAACTAGATCGATAATTTGATTGATAACTTGCTCATTAAATTTAATTTTACTGATTAATTCTTGTACAGAGCCATAAACCTGCTCATCTTTTAAGACATTTTGGTTTTGCTGAATTAAGATCTCACCGACCAGATCATTTAAGTTTTCTAAGGATTCTAAATTAACTCTGACGGTTTGGCTGATGGGAGCTTTAGATGATGGTTTAGATGGAGACTTGGGTGACGATTTAGGAGCAGACTTAGTTTGAGCAGAAGAAATTTGGGAAATTGGGACTTCTTCTACTGATGTGGAGACAGAAGTAACTATTTCTGACTCAACGATCGAGTCTTGGGTTTCTTCTTCAATGGCTTCACCCCAGATTTGTTCAACGGGTTGTTGTGAATTTTCACTGTCTGTCTCTGGCTCAGAAAGGGAAATTTCCTCTTCACCCCAAATTTCACTTACTAGTTCAACAGGAGCATCTTGATTTTCTCTTACACCACTAAAATCATGTTCTGCATAGATTTCTTCAGATTGACTACTAGCAGTATCCTCAGAATCAGTAGCAAAAAATGCTTCAACATCATGATCAAAAGCTGAATCTATTGCTGATTCTTCACTTTGATTACTAACAGAGTCAGCAGTAATCCCTGCTAATTGTCGTAATTCAGCCGATGGCTCCCCACCACGATCGCGATCGCCATTAGCGACTGCTTGTTGTGCTGCTTTAAGATTAGCGATGGCGATGTGCGCAATTTCTAATTCCTGTTCTGGATTAAGTTCAAGAGCTTGCAAAATAGCTTGAGCGATTTCCCCTAATCCTGGTAAATTAATCGACTCTGCTAAGCCAACAAATATTTCTGCTTGAGAACTTAAAACCTCACTAATAGAATTATTATCAGGATCTTCTATAGCAGCAGAGAGTTCCTGGATTCTTTCTGGTATGACAACTTGAAACAAAGATTCAACAATATCTAAGCCTAGCTCTTCGGAAGTTGGGAAGGCATCTTGACCAGTCAAATAATCACCTAGTTTACTCTGTAGCTCGGCGAAAACAGTTGCTGAACGATTTAGTACTTCTTCATGATCGATAGAAATTTGACTAAATTCTGCTGTGAGAGGATCTCGCAAACATTCATATATTTCATATAGTAATTTTTTGGTTTCTCGATCAATCTCTAATTCAGGATTGTAAAGAGCTTTAAAGACATCTTCAATGTGATGAGCAACAGTTTTAATGGTTTCTAATCCAACATTGGCAGCCCCTCCTTTTAGGGTATGGGTTGCTCGCATTAAATTGTTTACTCTTAAAGCTCTTTCTTTGCGGTCTAGAGAGCTATCATTAATCGCAAATAATTCTTGTTCGATTGTTTCTAGTAGTTCGGGAGCTTCTTCTAGGAAGTATTGATAAGCTTGATCGCGAATAACAGGGTCGGTAATCATAGATAATAGGAGTCAGGATTCAGAGGTAAGGGCGAATCGCTGTTCGCCCGTATAGGATTAAATAGAGATGAAAATCCTTTCACCTCCAAAAGATTCAGAAGAATTATTTGACTTTAAACTGAGCCACACTAGACTGTAAGTTTTGTGCCAGTTGTTGTAATTCTTGGAAAGAAGCAGAAATTTGTTGAGAACCTGTAGAAGTTTCGTTGGCAATTTCTGCAACTTGTCCCATTACTTCGGTAACAGACTCTGCTTGTTTTGTTTGAGCATTAGCTGCACTAGTAATATCTTGAACTAACTGTCTAATTTCTGCCGTAGATGCTACTACTGCATTCAAACTTTCGCGAGTTTGATTAACTAAGTTAGTTCCTTGCGATACTTGTTCAATACCTGCATCCATTGCTAAAGCTACTTCTTGGGTTTCTTCTTGAATCTCCCGTACTAGTTTTTCGATTTCGGTAGTTGCTTCTGATGATTGCAATGATAAGTTGCGAACTTCATCCGCTACCACCGCAAATCCTTTACCGTACTCTCCAGCCCGAGTAGCTTCTAGGGCAGCATTTAAAGCTAGTAGGTTGGTTTGAGTAGCAAAAGAGCCAATCAAATTCACCACTCTGGAAATCTTTTGGGAAGAATCGCTCAAGCGTTTGACCCGCTTCACTGCATCGGCAACCGTTTGACGAATACCCAGAATACTATCTACTGTATCATTCATAGCGCGATCGCCTTCTTGAACGGTAAGGTCTGCTTGTTCAATGGCTGATTCTACCTGTTGAGCATTCTTCGTAGTTATGGCAGAAGCATCGCTCATTGCCTCAATTTGGGTCAAGGCTTGTTGCAGTTCTTGTAGTTGTTTTTGTGATTGAAGAGATAGACCTTCTACTGCCACACTACTAGTACCCGTAGTTTGAGCAACATGTTCTACTGCTGTTTGTACTTTGAGTACAATATCTTTAAGAGAATCTAGAGTTGTGTTGTAAGCTCCAGCAATAGTACCAATTTCATTTTCGGTAACATTAGCTCGCACTGTTAAATCTCCACTAAAAGCTGGTCTAACAGTCCGTAACATATCTACTGCTTGTTTTTGTAGTTCTTCTTTAGCAGAACGTTCACGCTGAATAGTTTTTTCTAATTCTTCAGTTTGAATTTTGATTTGCTCTACATAAGAAGCTTGTTGAATCGCTACAGCTAGCTGACTGGCAATTTGTGTTATCAGTCTTGCTTCTGATTCTTCCCAAGTACGAGGACCAGAATTTTGATAAGCTCCCAACAGACCCCACAGTTTATTTTCTTGGAAAATAGGAGCAATTAGATAGGCTCTAGCTTGGTATTTTTCGAGAGACTCGATGTAACAATCAGGGAAGTCTTGAGTATAAATATCGTCTATTATCGTCACTTTTTTTCCCTTGACGTAACGTCCCCCTTGAGTTTGTTGTAAGTAGGTATCAACGCCAGTGATATCTCCTGCCGACCACTTTCTGAGAATACAACGTTCACTACTGGTGCGATCGCCACTAAGGACTTCATCGTTAATCTGCTCTTTGAGTAAAGACACCCAACCACTGTCAACGGATTCGGCAACTACTTGTCCGCTCCAATCTTCGTTAAATTGGTAAATAACTGTACGGTCGGTTTTCAAGACTTTACGGACTTCTTTGGTGGATACTTTAAAGATAGTGTCCACATCTTGAGACTCGACAATCTTGTTAATAATGGTTGTAGTTGCTTGTGCTTGTTGTACCGCGAGTGCTTGTTTTTCTGCTTGGGTTTTCAATTGCTCAACATAAGTAGCCTGTTGCAAAGCTATACCTAATTGATTAGCAATTTGTACCATCTGTTCGGTTTCTGACTCTTGCCAATTACGAGAACTAGAGTTCTGATATATTCCTAACAATCCCCAAAGTTTATTATCTTGAAAAATAGGGGTAATAATGTAAGCTTTTGCTTGATACTTTTCTAACGAGGCAATGTAGCAGTCAGGAAACTTCATTTTGTAAATATCATTTACTGCTGTAAATTTTTCGCCTTGAGTATATTTGCCTCCTTTGTTGCGCTTAAGGTAAGTATCTGTATCGGTAATATCGTCTACTGACCATTTTCTGAGAACACATCGATCGCTCTGGGTACGATTCCCACTGAGAATTTTATCTTTTTCTTGCTCGACTAACAGAGAAACCCAATCACCACCGACAGATTCGGCAACTACTTGTCCACTCCAGTCTTCGTTAAATTGATAAACAACTGTACGGTCTGCTTTGATAACTTTGCGTAATTCTTGAGTTGTCACCGTAAAAATCTCATCAATATCTGAGGCTTTGCGAATTTTTTCAATGATTCTGTTACTGGCTTTTTCTTGCTCTGCCTGTTTTTCCAGTCGTCCCAGATAGTCGCTCTGTTGTAAGGCGATACCTACTTGTAGCCCGAGTTGTCTGAGGGTGTCTATTTCATAGTTTTGCCAACGCCTTGCGCCAGAATTTTGGTAGCAGCCAATTAAACCCCAAAGCTTTTTGCTACCGAACATATTGCTATCAGCAATAAAAATAGGTGCGAGAACATAAGCTCTGGCTTCCATTTGCTCTAACAGTTCAATATGACATTCCTTATGTCCAGCTAGATAGATATCTTCGACACTAAAGGTTTCACCATTTTTGTAACGTCCTCCTTTAGTATTTTGCAGAAAAGTATCTTCAATAAAAGGAATAATTTCTAGCAGATTTGACCATCCAGGGGCAGCAGACTCAGCAATAAAATTACCACTCCAGTCTTCGTTAAAACGATACACAGCAACGCGATCGACATCTAATATTTTTCTACCTTCATTAGTAGAGATTTGAAGTACTGCCCGCTCGTCTTTAGCTAGGCGCACTTTTTCCAAAATTTGTGACAGACTTTTTTCGCGCTTAAAAGCTTTCTCCATTTGCTGCTGTTGGAATTGAGAGTTTCGCCAATAAGAAGTCTGCTCAAGAGGCTTAATAAAGCGAGTAGCATATTGCTGCACCTGCATTACTTCCGACTCTTGCCAGTTACGAGGACCAGAGTTTTGGTAAACCCCCAATACTCCTAAAAGTTGATTGTTGACATGAATTGGCATCACAATATAAGCTCTTGCCTGCATCTGCTCGAATTTTTCTAGCACAGCACGGGCTAATCCTTTAGACTGGACATCATTGGCAATGTAATAGGGTTCAAAGCTACCACCTTTGAAGTGAAAATCTCGATCTAAGACAGAGCCTGTGGGATTCCAATTCGAGCCAAAAGATTCTGCTAGAACTTCTCCACTCCAATCTGGGTTAAAACCGTAAACTACTGCTCTGTCTAATTTCATTGACTGGCGGATTTTGTCTAGCCAGCTTTGCATCGACTGCTGGGCTTCTTGGTTAATGGAAGTAAGAAAATCTTGGTCGGAACTTTTTTGTAGCTGTTTGGCTTGGAATTGTAAGTGGCGAATGGAAGCAGTTTGTTGGAGATCGGGACTAAATTTATTAGCATAGTCAGTGATTAGTTGTATTTCTGACTTTTCCCAAGTACGAGAATTAGAGTTTTGATATACTACTAACATTCCTAATAAGCGATCGCCTAACTTTACAGGAATAGCCATATAGGCTTTTGCTTCCATTGCTTCATAAGCTTCAATCAAACAAGGAGCAAAATTTTGTTGATAGATATCATTGACTACGTATCGATCTTGACAATTTTCTTCAGTTAAGAAACAATCATGGTCGAAAGAACTTCCAGCTTTAGACCATTTAGCATCTACTGACTCAGCTAAAACTTTTCCACTCCAGTCAGGATTAAAACCATAAACTAAAGCCCGATCTACCTTAAGCAACTGGCGGATCTGGTTTAGTCTTTGCTGCATTGACTGCTGCATTTCTCGATCGATGACAGTAAGAAAATCTGATTCTTTTCCTGAACGTAAACGAGGAAGAGGTGGCTGAAGTACGCGAGTTAATTCTGCACTTAATTGAGATAGTAAGTTAATTTCTTCTTCTTGCCATTGACGAGATTGACTGCATTGATGAACAACTACTAAGCCCCAAATTTGATTTAATCCATAGGCGTTACCTTCTAGAAAATAAGAGTCTAGCAAAATGGGTATTGCTAAAGAAGCTTGTACTTGAAAACGTACTAATAATTGTTTTTGATGAGGAGTCAGACGGTTACTTTCTAGATCTTCGATCGCGATAAATTCTTGTGAGTGATAGTCATTATGTTTAAGTCCACCAAAACAAGCACAGGGGATAGTTTCGTCTTGAGTAGGAGTCCATCCATTGACGATAGATTCTGCGATTACTTTACCACTGCTATTGTCTTCACAACGATAAATGAGAACTCGATCTACTGCTAAAGTTTGACGAATAATTGTGACAGTATTCTTAAGAAACTGTTCTTGAGTATTTGCCTTACGAATTTGTTGGAAAATTTTGCTTAAACGTTCTCTTTCTTGCTTAAATAAGCTGGTTTTAATTTTTTGGATTTTCTGGGTAGTATCCGTTGAAGAATTCTTATCAGTAGAAGAGTTTTCTGTGTTGAGTTCAGAAGAGTGCTCTAGATCGGAAATCAGTGGTAAATTCATATAACCTCGGTCAAAAATAGGATCTATTTTCTAGTTAGCCAGTACAAAATAGTTTCAAAGCCAATTTTTTGCTTGAAAGACTCAATTATGATTTCGATTGAAACTTAGTTAAAATAATCTAGATGGCGAAAAAATCAAAAATCTTTTCGGCATCAATTAACATAACAATGTTATTCTGATCGTCAGTAAAATATCCCGCCAAAAAAGCCAATATATCTTCAGAAAAAAGCTCTCTTGATGCGGATTTTAGTTGTGCCAATTCTAGCTGAACAATGTTATCTACCTTGGGGACAATTAACCCTAATGCTTGTCCCTGTAATTGAATAACTAAAACTATTAAATGATTAAGTTCTACTTCTGCTGATTCTAAAGCTGGAGGATAACCAGCCAGATTAGCTAAATCTACAATCCACAGCATCTCGCTGCGCCAACTATAAATCCCCAGAATAGAATAAATCATTTGGGGAACGGGTAAAATCTCTGTGGGAGAAATAGTAATAATCTCTGTGACTAACTCTGCTTCTAAAAGAGCATAATCAGCTTGACTTAATTGAAACTGCAAATACTTACGAACTTGTCTAAGATTGGATAACTCTTTAGTATTATTGCCAATACTTAAAGACAAAGATTCTTGTGAAGATAAACTTAGCATGGTTATGGATTTTAGCTAGCAATTAGTTGCTGTACTTTACTCATAAATTCACTACGATCGACGGGCTTAAATAAGTAAGCATCTGCACCTACTACATCACCCCATACCTTGTCTGCTTCGGTTGATTTAGAAGAACAAAGAATAACAGGAATTGATTTAGTATTGCTATCTGCTTTGAGCGATCGACACATCTCAAAGCCACTCTTACCTCCCATCACAATATCTAAAACAATTAAATTGGGCTGATAGTCAGTGATTTTTTCCATTGCTTCTTCTGCACTCTGAGCATCCAAAACTGTCAAACCTGCTTCTTCTAAATATGCTGTAATAACTTTTCTATCCGTCAAGCTATCATCTACTACCAATACTTTGCCCATTGTCTATTCCTTGATCAAAATTAACTGTACTTCTAATTAAAGATTTCCCAAAATTGACGAAAAAATTTCTGTTAATCAATACAAACTTTACAAAAGTTTTATTTTTGTTGTGAGTCTTATCTTTCTTATAGAGAAAAAGCCTTGTATCTCTAATAACAAAAATTAGGATTAAAAAGTGTGCTCAAAATTAAGCGATATTTAAGTTAGATTCTTTATTTTTAGTCAATACAGAATCGGTCACTTTGTTTCTATCTAAGTTGGATTGCATAAATTTATTAATAGAGTCGATTATTTTTTCTATTTCAATTGGTTTACTGATAAAAGCTGTCGCGCCAGCAACTTTTGCTCGTACGCGATCGACAATACCATCATTGCCAGTTAGAATAACGATGGGTATGTTTTTTAATTGAGAAATTCGTCGAATTTGAGTACAGATCTCATAACCATTAGCAATAGGCATACCAATATCTAAAAAAATAAAATCAGGATTATTGGTGAGCAAAGTAGGAATTGCTGTGATTGATTCTTGAATTGGGATAAAGCGATATCCGGCATTAGTAATAATTTGCTCCATAACTTTGCAAATTTGCGGACTGTCATCAATACACACAATCAAAGGTTGATTACTATCATAGACTTGACTATTCTTAGCTGTACTAAATATCTTTTGCAGTATTTTAGGTGGTTCAATATCTTCTACTTCTACAAAATCTAGTAGTCCTTGATTGACATAATTACGAAGAGAGGAAGTCAATCTAATCACATCTTTATTCATTCTGACAGCTAAATCTGCTAGAGTTCTTTGTCCATCTAGTAATAGCAAGAAGTTTTGAAAAACAACGCCAGAAACTTCTTCTTGTAATTGCTCAGAATTTTTAAGTATGGGAGCATGATTGGGGGACCACTGCTCTAATTTTTTATGCTTCCATACCAGCCATTTTTGTTGTGCATCCTGCAAGACATCTTCTATGTTTAGTAAATTTACCGAGGGAGATAAATCTAAAGAAAAAAAAGTAGAAGGTGACACTGGTACAGAAACAATTTTTAATTTTTGTTTTAATTGCAGTAACTCAAATAAAGCTTCTTGGGCTTTGATTCTAATAATTTCTGTCGCTTCTTCTCTTTTAATTAGTTTATTTTTGAGTAAAATAGTTAATATGTAATGACTTTGATCTTGAAAATCGGATGAATTTCCTATTTCTATCTTATTTATATTAATATTTGAGTTTAGGCGATACTTATCTAATAATCTCTTCCAAGAACGATTAGGGTGAATTCCTCCGTCAACCCAAACCAATCTACCTAAATACAAAGAAAATGTCCAATGAATATTTTGTGATGATTTTAAATTTACTTTACCTGTAAATTGCTTTTGCTTTAAAAAAATTAGTTGATTGAATAACATGAGTCTAGCAAATATAACATATTTTATATTATTAATTTTATTTTAATGATGATATTTATATGCCAAACAACAAACTACAAAGCAAATTCAATTTACTTTTAATATTATAGAATTAGGCTATTAAGCTGACATCAGTAAAATTAATTGATTGATATTACTTGGATTATCAGAGTACTAAACTTAAACAAACTCTCAGTAAGGCATAAATCTAAAGCTAATAAATTAAACTGAGTTAAACATTAGCCATTATAGTGCTTTGACTATCTTCTGACTGAGGAGAAGTAAATTTCTTAATTGTTTTGATTATTACTTCGCTTTCAATTGGTTTGGCGACAAAATCATCAGCACCTACCAGTTTTGCCCGTACGCGATCGACAATACCATCATTACCAGTAAGCATAACAATCGGAACTCCTTGTAATTTAGAAACTCGTTGAATTTGTGAACAAATTTCATAGCCATTTAAGACAGGCATCCCAATATCAAGAAAAATCATATCGGGAATACTACCTATTAAATTAGGAATAGCCTTTATTGCTTCTTGAACACCTAAAAAACGATAGCCAGCTTTAGTAATAATTTGCTCCATAATATAGATAACTTGAGGACTATCATCGATACAAGCAATAATAGGTTGGGTATCTGCTGATGTTTTTTTGAATTCTAATAAATTATCTGTTTTCTTAACTAGTTGTAAATCTTTGATTTCAATGAACTTCGCTAATCCCTTTTTAACATAGGGTATTAAAGAAACTGTCAATTGCAACAAGTCCTTATTCATTTTTACAGCTAAATCTCTAAGACTATGTTTCCCATTTAGCCAAGAAGAAAAGTTTTTATAAATTACAGGGGAAACAACCTGCTGAAGTTTATTGGCATCAACTATAATTGGTGAGTAATTAGGAGACAGTGAGGTAAGTTCTTTTTGACTCCATCGTGACCATGATTCTTGTACTTTTTTAGTCATTAAGCTTACATCAAAAACAGCATTGGATATCTTGAATCCATACTCCAATAGCGAAGATGCAGATATTTCTTGAGAATTAATTGAGATAGATTCAGTTGCTTCTTTTTGCACAACATCAAATAATATCTCTTGAATTTGATTAGTAATTATACTATTTAATTGATTTTGTTGGATTATCTCTTTTTGTAATAAGTTAGAAAAAAAACAGTATTCTTGACATTTAAATTTATCGTAAAGAGAAAAATTGATTTTAGTTATGTCGACCTGAGGACAATACTTTTTAACGTGTCTCTGTAAAGCTTTAAAAGGATGAACTCCGCCATCTGCCCAAATTAGTTTCCCTAGACATAAATATATTTTCCACTCCGTTACTTGTTTTGCACTTTGCGACTTTACATTAATAATACCTGTAAATTGTTTTTGGGAAACCTCATGAAGGAGTGCAATTAACATAGAATTATAAATTGACATTAGAGACAGTTTTGATTCAATTATAAATTTAGTTAAGATTCTTATACCTCAGTGAATCCAACTAAAAAAATATTAAGAGATTCGATCTCATTTTAATCGTAAAAATCTTGAAGCTAATTATTATTAGTTATTGGTGATTTATTATTTAGCAAAAATATTTCAATAAAGCTATATTAAGCTATTAATTATTTTTAAAGAGATGATGAATTTGACGAGTTCCAAAATGCTGACAAGAAAAAGAAGCTACTTTAGCTGCACTATCTAAAGCCTTAATAAAATTCTGTTGCAATATATAATGACAAAACGCACCATGAAATATATCTCCTGCGCCTACAGTATCAACAACTTTGACTTGATTGATAGCTACTCTTCCTTGCTTGTTTTTACTTAGGTATTGAATATCTCTTGCTCCATTAGTGATAGCTATATGAGGAATTTGCTGAGTTTTTAAATAATTAAAAACCTCCTTTTGCTTATGACAATTAGGAGGAAAAAAATCAGCAGAACAAATCGCATAATCTATGAAAGGTAAAACTAATTCTAGTCCAGGTTTCCAACTACCTCCATCTAAAACTATAGGAATGTTTTGCGCTTGTGCTTGTTGGGCGATCTCACGGCTTATTTCTAGCTGATGTCCATCAATTAAGACAATATTAATTCCTGAGAGAATATCTTTGGGTATCTGTGCTAATCTAGCTTGAGACTTGCTAGCATTGATAGATACTACTGCTCTTTCCCCTGTAGATTCTGTGATAAAGATTGAAGAAACAGGGGAAGATTGAGATTTATCTGGCTCTAAATCGATAAATTCTACGGCATATTCTTCTAAGTCGCTGCGAATCAAATTACTTAGGGGATGACTACCGATAATACTGAGTAATTTTGCCTTACTTCCCAGACAATTAAAAGTTACTGCTGCATTAGTAGCTGGTCCTCCAGCAGCTATTGTTTGCTGAAGGGCAACAATTTTTTCATTGTTATTGGGTAGACGAGTGGTTAAATAGATTAGGTCTAGGGTAGTTAAACCAACAAATAGTCCCTGGAAATTAGTACTCATGTCTGTAAATTTAAACTCAGGATTACTATACCTAGTAGCCACACCCATTGGAAACCTAGAGGATATTACTCTAAGGGCAATGAGAATGCTTAAAGAAGTGGATTTAATTGCAGCCGAAGATACTCGGCGGACAGGAAAGTTATTGCAACATTTCCAGATTAATACACCCCAAATCAGCTATCATGCTCACAATCAAAATTTTCGCACAGCAGAATTGTTATCTTACTTAGAACAGGGAAAATCGATCGCGTTGGTAACTGATGCAGGAATGCCTGGTATTTCCGATCCTGGTTATGAAATGGTTGTTGCAGCCATCGAAGCAAAGATTAAAGTAATTCCTATTCCTGGAGTGACGGCAGCTTTGACTGCCTTAACTGTGTCTGGTTTGTCTACAGATAGATTTATATTTGAGGGGTTTCTTCCTGTTAAGGGGAAGGAGAGAAAAGAAAGATTGGCAAGCTTGCAATATGAAACCAAAACCCTAATTTTTTACGAAGCACCCCATAGGATTATAACCACTTTAACAGATTTAGGAGTAATTTTAGGAACGGAAAGAAGAATTGTGTTAGCCAGGGAGTTAACTAAAATCCATGAAGAATTCTGGCGAGGAACGATTGAGGAGGCGATCGCCCTTTATACTGCTCATCGTCAACCAAAGGGAGAATATACTTTAATAGTGGCGGGCAAGTCTGCTACTGAGTCTCTTGTTCTGTCAGAAGCAGAATTAAAAATAGAATTGGTACAATTACTTCAACAAGGCATGACAAAATCGCAAGCTAGTCGTCATTTAGCACAAATAACTTCTCTATCTCGTCGTCAAATTTATCAATTAGCTTTAGAAATATAGGACAAAATTACTTGTATTACTGTTTAATTCTCTATTTCTTCTCGATTACCAGATTTAATACTTACATACATCCTAATGAGGATGAGCTTAACCAGAAATTTTGCTATTTTTAATTTCTTAAGAGATGAAAAACTTACCCTGATTAATGAACAGTTCACACAATAGTAACCCAAATCCCGATTGTTTTTTGGGCAATAACTTTTCTAAAAATACTACTCTCATGAGTATGAACAATGTCGTCAGCAAAATGCTGGTAACTCTAGAAGCGATCCCAGAGGCTGTTGTGTGGGTTAATGAAGATGGGGAAATTCAATGGTTTAATTGTGCTTTTAGACAATTAGTAGCTAAATCCGATCGAGATATTTTCAAAGCCAAGTTAATAGAGATATTACCCTTATCTATTGATAAACAACCTGTAGATACAGAAGCATACCCTGATGTGAGAATACAACAGGAAAAATATGAAACCAGAGAATATGAATTTAGCCGAGCAGAAACTTCTCTGGTTTTAGAAATATCAGGGGATTGTATCTTAGAAAATGATAACAAAAAAACTGCTATTTTATTTATTAAAAATAAGCAAGTAGAATTGGCTAGACAGCAGGCAGAAAAAGCTTTGGAGCAACAATTGCAACGAGTACTTTTACTGGAGAAAATTACCCAAGATATTAGGAAAAGTTTAGACTTAAAACAAGTGTTTCAAACTACTGTCCATCAGATTGGAGATGTTTTTCAAGTCGATCGTTGTCAAATCTTTGACTATCATTTTCAACCTACGACTACAGCTTGTGTAGTAGAAGAGTATCTTGTCCCTAACTACGCTTCTACGTTAGGAATAGCAGTCACTCTACAAGATGCAGCCTGTCTAGATAAAGCTTTTACGAAAGAACAAGCAGAGGTTTGTGCCAATGTCTACCAAGAGCCTTCTTTACAACGTTCTATCCCTGTTTATCGACAATTTCAAGTTAAGTCTTTAATGGCAGTTCGTACTTCTTATCAAGGTAAGCCCAATGGAGCAATTGTAGTTCATCAGTGCGATCGTTTTCGTCAATGGACACAAGCTGAAATTGAATTATTAGAAGCAGTAGCTGCCCAAGTTGGTATTGCTATTGCTCAAGCTAAACTCTTAGCCCAAGAAAAACAGCAGCGTCAGGCTTTAGAAGAAGCTAAACAGAAAGCAGAAGTAGCCAAACTGGCTAAAAGCGAATTCTTAGCTAATATGAGTCATGAATTCCGTACCCCCCTTAATGCCATTCTTGGCTTTACTCAATTGATGGCAAGAGATGAGGCGATAACCCCTAAACAAAAAAAATCTCTGAGTATTATTCACAACAGTGGAGAGCATTTACTCAATTTGATTAACGATGTTTTAGAAATGTCCAAAATAGAGAAAGGAGAAACTGAGTTACAGCCAAAGGTATTTAGCCTACATCGACTGCTGCACGATCTGCAATTAATGTTTCAACCTTTGGCTCAAGCAAAACAGCTATCTCTTCAGTTTGAATTGGCAAGAGGATTAATAGAGTATATAAAAACCGATCGAGTTAAATTACGACAAGTTTTAATTAATTTACTAGATAACGCTATCAAATTTACCCAAACAGGAAGTGTCGTTTTAAGAGTTTTAAGTCTACGAGAAATTGCTATGGGTAATGTGGTAATAACCACTAATAAAGCCAAGCTGATTTTTGAAATTGAAGATACAGGTATAGGTATAGCTGAAAAAGAGATGGAGTTATTATTTAAACCTTTTATTCAAACAACAGCAGATATTCCTAAGCTAGGAGGAACAGGTTTAGGACTTGCTATCAGCCAACATTTTGTTAATTTAATGGGAGGGAAAATTAATCTTGTCAGTACTCTGGGGGAAGGCTCTATATTTTCTTTTGGTATTCAAGTAGATTTAGCTCCCTCTTCTACCTGTAAATCTACCTATGAGCCAATGTCTACTGTTATTTGTCCTGAGATAGCACCGACTAAATCTCTGAATTGTCAGGATTTAAGCTGTATGACTCCTCAATGGATAACTAAACTCTACCACGCAGCGATCGCTGTTGATGCTGATTTGCTTAAACAGTTAGTTGCCCAAATCCCTTCAACTCATCAATCTTTGGCAACTGCTTTAGAAGAATTAATTGGTAATTATGATTTCGATCGAATTGTTGAATTGAGTAGTAAAGATATACATAAACAATATTAGAAAGTGTTTGTCAATACAACATTAAGAATCTAATCGTAAAACTCCTAACTTTATTAATACTTACTCTCTATTACTTAATTGAGCGATCGCTTTACCAATCATTTCTTTTTGTTCTGCGTCATACCCCCACTTTTGCAGGAATTCCTGATAGCTACCTTCTCCAGTGGTAATAGTTGTGTTTAGTTTGTTTAATTCTTCAGTAATTAAATCTAAATTTAACTGTTTAATTAAATTGGCATTACGACGAGAAACTTGTTCGGAACTTTGAGCATTTTCTCGATCATTATTACGCTGATGAGTAATAGTCATTGCTGTAGACATAGCTAAATTTTTAACTAATAACTCGCTAACTACATCAGGAAAAGATTTAAGCGCATTAATTATGCCAGGAGAGGGATTATCCACTAAGGGTAGTTCACTAGTTAAATAAGCAACAAAAAAACCTCTTGCACCTTGTTGATTTTGGATTAAAGAACTGACTGCCTTTTCTATTTCTGATTCGCTTAATTTCTCTACTTCTATCTGTATTATTAAAGATTGAGTAGTCGCGATCGCTTGAGGAAAAGAAATTAAGGTTGCTGCTTCTCGATTAATATCAGTCATGGTAGTAAAAACTTATTCTTGATAAACTTGCAAGTCGAACCAAAAAGTTGTGCCAACACCAACTTCACTATGTAAATAAATTTGACTATTGTGTTTGTCGATAATATTTTTGACAATTGATAATCCTAAGCCTGTACCTTCGAGGGTGTGAACTCGATTTTCCACCCGGAAAAATCGCTCGAAAATAGCTTCTTGATCTTCTGGTTCAATACCAATACCAGTATCTGCTACTTCTACTCTTACAGAAGGTATTGGTTCAGTCAATTGAGAGTCAGATTCTACTTTGTAGGCTCTAATAGTCACTTGCCCACCAGAAAGAGTAAACTTGAGTCCATTACCTACTAAATTAGTCAGGACTTGTAATAATAAATCGTAATGTCCCCAAACAGTTGGTAAATTTGCCTCTATTTCTTGTCCAATTTTAATTCCTTTATCTTTAGCATTCAGTTGATAAGTTCTTAAGGTTTGTTCAATTACTTGAGTTAAATCTACACGACAAAAGTTATAAGTACGGGAAGAGTCTAAACGGGATAAATCTAAAACATCATTAACTAAACGAGTTAGCCTATCTGTTTCGTGATTAGCTGTTTCTAAAAACTCTTTTTGTTGTACTTCTGTTAAATCTTCTCCATATTCAAATAAAGTTTCAATAAAAGACTTAATGTTAAATAACGGCGTTCTTAATTCGTGGGAAACATTGCTAATAAATTGACTTTTAGCTTCGTTTAATTCTACTTCGCGGGTAATATCTTGTACTGTCATAGCAATACCTTTAACACTGTTATGGTATTGCTCTAAAACTTGAGTTAGCAGAATACGAACTGTTCTACGAGTTGGTTGATTTAGAGTAAGACGAAATTCATCTCCCACCGTAAAACTATCTTCTGTATGAGTAAAATTTTCGTTATCATCTGATTTTAGTTCTTCATCTTGTGGTTTTATTTGTATCTTGTTAGCAACAATTTGATAAAGGGGTTTAGTCAGTTTGATGGTTAATTCTGTAGGTAAATAATGAAGTACATTTTCCCCAATGATATCTTTACCTTCCCAACCAAACATTCTCCTGGCTGTTGGGTTGATGAGCATAACACGCATATCAGTATCGATTAAAACTGCCCCATCGGCAATAGTTGAAACTAAAGTTTCTAGTTTGGCTTTTTCTGCGGTTAGTTCTTCTATATTTTGTTCTTCATATTTTTCTAGCCGTTCTGCCATATCATTAAAACCAGCAATCAACTCCCCTAGTTCTCCTCTTAGGGGTAAGTCTATACGCTGTTTAAAGTTTTTAGCAGCAATATTTTTTACACCTACTAATAACTCTTTAATAGGCTTAGTAATCATGAGTGCATTAAAGACATTCCCCAGAATTACCATCACCCAGATCGAGATAAATACCGCGAGGGTAACGTCTCTAGTGAGACTAGAGGAAACAATTGCTGTGGGATTGGGATTTATCCCTACTGCTAATACTCCTAAATACTTACTTTCATGAAACAGAGGAACAAATACATCTGTTACTTCACCATTAGGGGTCAAATGTTGACGAATAAAGGGTAAGTCGCTATCTGGTGAGTAGTTATCTGGTAATTTAATCCGACGTTCAATAGTCAGAGAGTTTTGAACTTCTGCTTGAGAATAGGGAATACCAAAGAAAATGTTGCCTTGTTCATCGGCATAAATTAAATAGCGTACACTAGCTGTGCTACGAAAAAAACGATGAGAAAATCTAGCCAAACTAGATAAATCTTCTTCTGCTACTAGAGGGGCAGCATTGGCTGCTAATAATAACCCTAAATCGCTGCCAAAACGAGTATCGTGGAGTCTAGCATCTTCTTGGATAGTATTGACTGCCCAAAAAGTTAAACCACTCATCACCAGAGAAACTACCAAAGTAGCAGCAGCCATCAGTTTGGTCTGGAGAGTGAACTCTGACCACCAATGGGCAAATATTTCTCTAAGTTTGGCGATTAAATTAAACAAGGCGAATTAGGGTTTTTGTAAATAATCTTAACTTGTTGCAATTATAGTTTACCAATTGTGATGGTAAACGGTGATAAGTATTTTAATGTTTAAAGAGTAAAGAGGGTCTGAATTTCAACTAATTTTAGAGATCGGGCGAAGCCTGGCACTGCGCGGGCTGCCGAAGGCAGATCGCTGTCGCGATCGCCTGGGTTAATCCTTCTAAAGTATATTCTCGTGCTTCTATATCTACTCTGCCGAATAATTCTTGACAAGTTTTCGAGGTTTGGGGACCAATGGATGCTATGTCAACATTGTCTAAGATGGATTGAAGAGTAACATGAGGATGATGTTTTAATTCTTGCTCTACTAGTTGCACAAAGTTTCTGACGGTTTTAGAACTAGCAAAGGTGACAATATCTATTTGTTTTTGTTGTAGTGCTTGCCAGACATTTGCTTCAATTGTTTGGGGACAAGCAGATTGATAAGCTGCTACTTCTACTACTTCTGCACCTTTAGCTGCTAATTCTTTAACTAATACTTCTCTGCCACCAGTCTCTACACGGGGGAAAAGAATTTTTTTTCGCTCTAATTCTTCAGGAAAGTTAGCGACTAAAGAATCAGCAACAAAATCAGGAGGAATAAAGTCTGGTTGCAGATTTTTTTGTCGGAGAGTAGCAGCGGTTTTTTGTCCAACTACGGCAATTTTAATTCCTGCTAGAGTGCGAGCATCTTTACCCTGATCCGCTAAGCGATCGCAAAAATAGTTTACTCCATTAGCAGAGGTAAGGATCAACCAATCAAAACTAGCTAAATTAGCGATCGCTCGATCTAAATCTGCCCAACTCGATGGTGCGGTAATCTCCAAAGCGGGCATTTCCAGAACATTTGCGCCTTCTTGCTGTAATAAATCTCTAAATTTACTTGATTGTTCAGCAGAACGAGTAATTAAGACTGTTTTTCCTGTCAAGGGAAGATTATAGGACGGAGATTGTTGAAACTGATTAGCTAGTGCCACAACTTTACCAATAACAATAACGGCTGGAGAAAGAGAAAGACCACTGGTTTTATCTACTATATCGGTTAGAGTCCCCCAAAAAATCTGTTGTTGAAGACGACTACAATTCTTAATAATGGCAATAGGTTCATCGCTGCATCGTCCACAATCTTGTAATTTTTTGACTATTGTTGCTAAAGAACGTCCTCCCATCAAAATTACTAAAGTATCTATCCGTGCTAAAGCATCCCAGTCTAGTATGTCTGGGTTATGTCCACTCAAAACGGCAAAACAACGACTTAAATCTTTCTCGGTTAGGAAAATACCTGCTAGTAAAGGTGCTGCGATCGCGGAAGAGATACCTGGAACTATCTCCCAATTACAATCTGCTGCTTGTAAGGCTTCTATTTCTGGGACAGCACGACCAAATATAGCAGGATCTCCACTCTTGAGTCTTACTACTTGTTTTCCTTCTAGACAATAACTAACCAGTAAGCGATTGATTTCTGCTTGGGGTGTACTAACTTGACCGCCTCGTTTGCCTACATCTAACTTGAGACAACTATCAGAAACTAAATTGAGCAAGTAATTATCTACTAAAGCATCATAAATTAATACTTCTGCCTGGGAGATTAATTCTTGTCCTCTCAGAGTTAGGTAATTAAGGTCTCCTAATCCTGCTCCTACCAAATAAACTTTACCACTTCGTTCCATTTCATCTTTTATTTAGGTATTTTGTATTCCAAGGAACTCTCTTGTTCTAAGATTCATTGCATAATTCATAAAATAATCTAAAATTGTGAAACTTAAATTGTTCAATTAATATATAAACTTATGGATTACAAACAAGAGTTAATTACTACTATTCATGATTTTGGTTGTAATTTAGAATTTTTAGAAGAAAGATTAGTAGAGCTAAGTCAAGAATCCCCTACCGCAGTTCTAATTCCTGCTTTGTATGAAGAATTAGAAAGACCTGCTCTAACTCAAATTCGCGATCATCTCAAAGAATGCGCTTTTATTAAAACTGTAGTTGTTTGTCTCTATGCGGATACAGTAGAACAATATTCCACCGCAGTACAATTCTTTTCTCTTCTACCTCAACAGACCTTTGTTATTTGGGAAAATGGTCAGAGAGTTACCCATTTACTAGAAAATTTGCGCGCTCGTGGTTTAGATTTGCTTTCTCTTAGAGGGAAAGGACGAGCAGTATGGTTAGGATTAGGTTTAGCTACTCTGCAAGCAGGTGCGATCGCTCTCCACGATGCTGATATTATTACCTACGATCGCTCTTATCCCCTTAAGCTACTTTTCCCTTTGCTCGAAAAAGAGTTTGGTATTGCTTTTAATAAAGCCTACTATGCTCGTATTGGTAGTTATCCCCGCAGTCTCAATGGACGAGTAGTACGTTTATTCGTCACTCCTTTGCTCACTGCTTTAACTGAACTCTTTGGTTATCAAAAATATCTCCGCTATCTTAGTTCTTTCCGCTATCCCCTCTCAGGAGAATTTGCGATGACTAGCGATCTGGCTTTAAATACTCGTATTCCTGGTAACTGGGGGTTAGAGATTGGTTTCTTGGCAGAAGTTTATCGTAGTGTAGCTGAAAAAAGAATTGCTCAAATTGATTTGGGGATTTTCGATCATAAGCATCAACAGGTAGGTGCTTCTTCCCAAGAAGGATTAAGAAAAATGTGCCGTGATATCCTCCGTTCAGTATTACGAACTCTAACTGAAACTGAAAAAGTTGTCGTCAGTCGAGATCACATCCATGCTTTGCGAGTTAAATTCCGTCGCGAGGCACAAGATTATACTCGTCAATATTTTGTTGATGCCAGGTTTAATAATTTACAATACGATCGCCATCAAGAAGAGGTAATTACTGAACTGTTTGAAGAGGTTATTTCTGATGCAGGAGAACTATATTTCAGCGATCCAGCAGGAGCACAAATACCTGATTGGACAAGGGCTTTAGCTGTTACACCCGATCTAAGAGAACAACTCCAAGATGCAGTGAAAGCAGATATGGAAGAGGTGAAAGCTATTAATATCCTTACTCAAGAACATCTCCCTGTTTAGAATAGGAATTAACAAGCTATCTCGTGAATTTTTATCTTGGTTGTGCAGTCTGGTCTTATAAAGGTTGGGTAGGGAATTTATACCCTCCCAAAAGTAAATCTCAAGATTTTTTACGCCTTTATAGCCAGCGTTTTCATACTGTTGAAGGGAATACTACTTTTTATGCTGTTCCTTCTGCTGAAAAAGTACAGCGTTGGGTTGAGCAAACAGTCCCTGGTTTTCAATTCTGTCCTAAATTTCCTCAGACTGTTACCCATCAAGGTTTACTACAACCTTCTCTTCCTGCTGCACTAGATTTTATTGAGCGAATGAAAAGATTAGGCGATCGTCTGGGAGTTATTTTTGCTCAATTACCTCCTAGTTATAGTCCTGCTTATCTAGAAGATTTAATTGAGTTTTTACAAGGTTGCCAAGATACGGGGGTTTCTCTGGCTGTAGAAGTGCGTCATTTAGACTGGTATAAAGAGCTTCACGCTAGCCAACTTAATAAAATCCTTACTCAGTTGGGTGTAGGTAGGGTATTGCTGGATACTAGACCTATTTATAATGCTCCTGACAATCCTCAAGCTAATTCCACCAGAAAAAAACCAAAACTTCCCCTAACACCTGTTGTTACTTCTAACTTTGTTTTGGTGCGTTTTATTAGTCATCCACAACGGCAATATAATGATGTTTTCTTATCTGAATGGGTATCTAATCTTGGTAATTGGTTAAATCAAAATAAGACTATCTATTTTTTTGTTCACTGTCCTCAAGAATCGCGATCGCCTGGTACTGCTTTTTATCTCCAAAGTTTACTAGAGTCAGCAGGGATTAATATACCAATTCTTTCTAAACCAGCTACTGAATCTACTCCTATTCAGTTAACTCTTTTTGATTAATTAGGTTAGTTGGGAATCAATCAGATTTACTTGTAATCAAGATCCGATATTTTCTTCTAATTCCGATAATTACCCTTATGAGATTAATGACTCCTAAATTGTACTTAATGATAAAATACTATCTAAGTAAGGCGGAACTTACAGGAAGTAAAAAGGGAACTAGATGACTAGCGTTTATTATACTCGCACATTGAATACTTATAGAGCGATGAGACAACGAGTAAAAAAAGACCCCAATTATGCCACTATATCTATTTGCGATCGCTGGTTAGAATCTTTTGATAACTTTATAGAAGATATGGGCTACCGTCCTGATGCAATGACATTAGACAGAATCGATCCAAAAGGAGATTACGAACCCAGTAATTGTCGTTGGACTACTAATGATATCCAAAGCAAAAATAGAGTACCTAAAAAACATATTTCCTTGGCTGAATCAACCTATGAGATTAACGGCGAGGTTAAAAGTTTAAAAGACTGGTGTAAACACTTCAAAATTAAGTATTCTGTGGTGAAAAAACGTATGATGGGTAAATGGACAATACTAGAAGCTCTAACTACTCCAGTCTCCACTCAAGGTCAGAAAATTAAGCAACCAAATAAAACTTATGAGTATAGTGGTATTAGTCTATCCCTAGAGAAATGGGCTGCAATCTCTGGATGGCAAGTAAGATCATTGAGACTGAGAATACAGCAGGGAATGAATATCAAAGATGCTATCACTACCCCAGTCAAAAGCAATCGATCGAAATTTATAGCACCTACAGAAGATCAACTTAAGCTGATGATCTTAGACTACTACGATCAATATGGACTAGAGCTTGATGAGAACATATCAACCTTGTAGGGGCGATTCGCGACGCTAAGCGCGAAAAACCGTTGCGGTGAAGCAGTTCGTTGGCGGGGTTCCCCCCGTTGAGGTTATTGAGCAAGAAGCTAGTCCTTTAGGGCGAATCGTCCTTACTACGAAATCTTATTGAGATAAGCGGTAACAGCAGCATCAACAATATCGCTTATATTCTCACCAGTGTTTATTTTATGAATGTGGAGTCTGTCTCTAGTTTCTTTCCGTAAAAATAAGCGCATCTTAACATGCTTATTACTATTGCTTAGACTCAATTTATTAGTATTAGTATGTAATTTTTCAATACTTTCTTTTCTATTACTATTAATATTAACCTTACGATTATGTACTTCTTTTAACTTTGCTTCAATCTCATTGTTTATACCCAAAAGGCTTTGTATCTTAGAACGCTGAGTATCCATCCTGTTTGTTATTTAATTAATATTACTCAATAAAGTCTAGTTTAAGTCAGATAGCTTCAAGGCAGTTTTAAACTTGTCAAAATGCTTAAATGAAACTGTCTATTTGTCTATTTAAGATAAATTTTTTTCATTATCAAATTAAATCCTGTTAACTGATAAATCAATTAGATGCTGTTACTTTTCTAACCTTGCTCAAATTTTTCCATTTTGTTCACCCCTACACA
Source organism: Xenococcaceae cyanobacterium MO_188.B29 (assembly GCA_030065155.1). Classification (GTDB taxonomy): domain Bacteria; phylum Cyanobacteriota; class Cyanobacteriia; order Cyanobacteriales; family Xenococcaceae; genus JASJDJ01. Next base: position 23,886 of record JASJDI010000001.1, on the reverse strand, counting down.
ATGCTTTCTAGATACGTGTCATAATTCAAATTATGACACAGGTAAGCCTTGATTGAAGAAAAGTAGACTATAGACAAAGATCATGTTTTCCCAAGTCTATCCAAGCAAAGATTGCAGTCTTTAGAAGAGCATATTAATAAAGATTACCTCACACCAGAAACACGCAATGCTTTACAAGAGCAAACAAACTCAATCATTTTTGAAAAAGCTACTGGAATTAGAGCAGAACAATATATGCGAGAACAAATAGTTGCTCTTCATAAATATGCCAAAGGCACCTTAAAATATAGAGATTTTCAACAGGCTCAGATTTTTCTTGAGATGATCGATTGTAGTGGACATTTAAAAATAAGAAAAATCATGTTTTTTGAATACTTTATGTACGGTTTTTATTTTGTTGGTGGAATATTTTTAAATTTTTTAGCAGTAGTTTGCTTTTTTCTTGTGCTCTTCACTCCTTTGACAGTTGAGTTACAAGGGTTATTTATTCTCTTAACATTATTTTTCACCTATTTTGGATTTTTTGTCTTGTCTCAAACTTGGCCTATATCTGCTGCAAAAAAGATAAAAAAGGTAATCAAAAATTATCAAAAAGACCTATCGAATCAGAGTATTGTCATAAATAATCAATATTGCCTTCCTCCTCATTCTGAAAATTCTAAGGATCGAAAATAAGTATTTTCTGAGTATCAATTAGCATCGCGATCGAATTACCATTTTGTGTCAGAAATTTAATTTTGACACATTTAGAATATAAACTTGAGACAGGGATAAAGCGATCTATGGAAGGAATAGTAACAGCAGTTAGTACTAGCACAACTCACACCTTTAGCAAATCCAACCAAAACAGCATCCGACTCATAGCAGGATTAGGTGTAGAAGGTGATGCACATTCAGGAAAGACAGTAAAACATCGATCGCGAGTAAAAAAAGACCCAACTCAGCCTAATCTACGACAGGTACATCTAATACACTCTGAACTCCATGACGAGTTAAATAATGCTGGTTTTGACGTGTCTGCGGGGCAAATGGGAGAGAATATTACTACCTTTGGTATTGATTTATTAGGATTACCTACCGATACCTTACTTCATCTAGGAGATACAGCAGTAGTTAAAGTAACTGGTTTACGGAATCCTTGCGCTCAACTAAATCGCTTTCGATCGGGTTTAATGAATGCCGTACTAGATTATGACGAGGAAGGTAACTTAATTCGGAAAGCTGGGATTATGAGCATTGTAACCATCGGTGGAGAAGTCAAAACAGGCGATACAATCCGCGTTGAATTACCACCCCAACCCTATCGATCGCTCGATCGAGTTTAAAATAATTATTGTGTGTCAAAATTAAATATCTGACACACAATAGCAAGCCGATCACTTTATTAGTGAAGAGAAGAGCCAAATCCTTAGAATACTATACGGGTGAACGAAAAAAGGTGTGGGAGTAACAAAAATAAAGAAGTAATGAGTTTTGAAGTAAAGAAGTAACTCCTCTTGAATTGAAGGCTAAGCGATAAACCAAACTCATTACTTATTACTTCATAGAGTTTAATTTTGGCCACCGTAAATTTCGCTCACCCGTGGTGAAGTCAAACCAGGGGATACAAATTTGTATTGAATTACCACCCAAGCCCTATCGATCGCTCGAGTTTGAGTCAGTTAGTTTTGTGTCAGAATTAAAATATTGAAACATCTATTGAAGACTAGCAAACTTAAAGGATTACAAAAATCATAAGTGCCAGATAAATTAAATAAATAGCAATCAAAACCAGCACTTCCCACAATTCAAAACTGTTTTTTTGTTTACCCCAACGGATAAAAGCTGCGTAAACGATCGCCAGTAAAGCCACAAAAATCAAATTAACTACAAATAAACGAAGATCTTTAATCTGCAAACCGACTAATGCCAAAGGAAACAAAGCTAAAGTCATCGTGGCAGTATTATCAGCAATCACGCTGGTAGTTGCTGCGGTAACTTGTCCGCTTTGGGCTACTTTCCAGGTAGCAAATACTTCTGGGGCGATACTCAAAGTAGAAGTGATAAATAAACCGCCAATTATTTGGGAAATACCTAATAAAGAAACTAGACGTTCGGTAGCAGTAACGATAAAATAAGCAGCGATCGCCAATCCCAATGCCCCAGCCAGGGCAATTAAAATTTCATCTTTTTGCCAACGAACCTTGTTACTCGACTGTCTTTCTCGTAAAATTGCTTGAGCTAGATAGATAAAATAAGCTGCTAACATAATCCAACCGTCAATAGGCTGTAAGCCACGCCAAGGAGGAGGAACAGTTAAAATAGCAGCTAAAGCGATAATAATAATGTAGGGAACAGCCTGTACATTAAGGGCTTCTGATTTAACCTCTAAATAATGCTGCTTATTTTTATTAGCACTACGAGAAGCTAAATAAGAAACTACAACGATCGCGGGAACAGAAATAATATTACTACCCAGTAAGTTACCCAAACCAATATCAGAAAGTCCCCGCACCGCAGCAGCAGTATTAGTGCCAACTTCAGGGCTAGCAGTAGCAAGTGCCACAAAAGCAGCCCCCGCAGCTTCGCTGAGTCCCCATTGACGACGTAATTTTTGCAGAGGTTCAGCTAATTGATCCGAACCCCAATGGGCTGCCCATACCGATGCGAGAAGTACCAATGACCAAAGTAATATTTGCATAGGATTTAAAAGGTAAGAGAAGGTAGCCAGCCAAAGCGATCGCCGATCGACCAAACTAGTAATACCAAACCAATTAAAAGCAGAATTATATCCCCTATATCCCAACCACCTAAACTTTTAACTGTCCTTCCTTTCATAAAACCACGCATTTCTAGAGTAGACATTAAGGTTGAGCCTCGTCGTAATACGGCAAAAAGAACGGGGAGACAAAGTTTAAGAGAATTAGTTATCCATTTTAAAGGATTTTTGGTTTCTAAATCGACTCCTTTGAGTCTCATCGCATCCGCAATTCGCAAAGCTTCACTAAGAGTGACAAATAATAGTCGGTAAGAAAGTCCTACGGCAAAAGCTGCTATTGGGGGGAATTTTAAGCCACGCAAGCCATTAGTTAAGTCGTCTGCATCCATAGTTGAAAACAAACCAAGACTGACAAAAATTTAAGAAATATCCCTTTGTTGTTAGAAGTCTATTTTGTGTCAGAATTTTAATCTTGAAACATCTGATAGTAAGGAATACTATTTTTGACCGCATAATCAGTCTTAGATGAATAATAAGTACCATCCCGATCGTGGAATGACCAGATAGTAGGAAACTGAATAATTGCACCTATAGTTAGAGGGACTTCTGATTCTTTCAAAGCTTTAATTCTTCTATGTAGTGTGCTTCTAGATAAACCAGTTTCCTCCATTAGTTGACGATAAGTGTACTTTTTACCCTCAATTAACATCGCTTCGTGTTTTTCTCCTTTATGTATCAGAAGTTTAATTTTGACACAAAAACTAGTTAACGTCAGCTTTGATGAGAAATAAATTTTAAGTCTCAATCTGGACTTTGTGAAGTACCTTTGACAGAATCAACAGGGAAAATAAGTGTAAAAGTAGAACCTTTTCCTAAATCACTCTCTAGTTCGATCGAGCCACCACAAGCAGTAACAATAGCTTTGGTAATAGACAATCCCAAACCATAGCCATCGGAACGACGACGACTGTTAGAAGCACGAGCAAAGCGATTAAAAATTCGCTGTCGATCGTATACAGCAATTCCCATACCCGTATCTTTAACCCAAAAGCGAATATCTGAATCGTTACAAGCAGAACCGAAAAAAATATTTGCCTCAGACGCGGTGTATCGAACCGCATTATCTACCAAGTTCATAATCGCTTGAGTTAACCTTTGTCGATCTATGTATATTTGTCCTTTGCCTACTGCTTCCAATTGCAAGTTACCTTTACTTAATACCTTGGCTTTCTCATATAATTCCTGAGTTAAAGCCTCAACTTCAATTAATTGAGGTCGAATAAAATCAGGCTGTTCTGCTTTAGCTAGAGTGAGAAGATCCCCAACTAATCGATTCATGCGATCGAGTTCTTCCTGAACGATTACCAAAGTTTGTTGCTGTTCTTCTCGATCGTCACCCATTAATTCTAGATGACCTTGAACAATAGTAATAGGAGTACGCAGTTCATGGCTAGCATCATTAATAAAATTGCGTTGACTCAAGAAAGCTCTTTGCAAACGATCCATCATCTCATTAAACGTATTAGCGATTTCAGTCATCTCCCCATTACCTTCTACTGGAAGTCTTTGGGATAAGTCTTTTTCACTAATTTGTCTGGCTGTTGCTGACATTACTCGTAGAGGTTTTAATACTAAACCCGAAATAATCCAAGCTCCTGCGGAAGTTAGCAAAAAAAGTATGCTGGTAATAACGATGACAAATCGCATAGCAGAGGTTGCCTCCTGATATTCATCTATTACAGCGTGAGCGACAATAAATAATCCTTGATGTTGTCCTTGTATTTGAATTGGCAGGATTTCATAGATAATTTTGCCTATTTCTGCATCGTTAATTACAAACTCCCCAGAATTAGGTTGTTTGGTTAATCTCAATCGATCGATCGAGGGAGAATTGGGTTGTAAGGACTTTGGTAACTCTTCAACCGGAGGACTAGACTGAAAAACCTCTTGATTGAGTAAAAAGATCAAAAATTGGTCTTCTTCAACTAATTCATCAGTTAAATATTCAACTGTTAGTTGTTGAAGTTGGAGAAAAGTTTGAGGATTTTTCATTGCCAACTCAAGCTCAAGCTCTTCAATCTCAGAAACCACTTCTGTGTGTAGACGTACATCGATCTGTCGAAACACGAATTGATAAATTGTCGGAATTGATATTCCCATTAAAATTGTCATCAAACCGACATAACAAAGTAGAATTTGAGTGCGAACTTCAACAAAAACGTGATGCCATCGAGGACGATTTTTCAAGATGGATTGCTGTCTCATAGCTATGGAGACATAAATTATTTAGCTTTTTTCAAATTTTAAGGAATTATTGCTAAGTGAGGACAACATCTGCTTCTGTTAGAGGTTAAATTTATCTATATATTAAATATTAATTATTTATCTACAAAACCAACCAGCTTGGAAATCTCTCCTTGCTGATTCACTTTCCCAAAAAAACTACCTTGAGAAAAGGGAATACCATCAGGCTTAACTAATTTCCAGGCAAAACGAAAAAAATTATGATGACTATCTAAAGAAGATGCTAATACTAAACTTAAATCGGGAAACTTTTGACGGAAGCGATCGATAAATTGATAGTGTAATTCTCTGGTTATGATCGGTTCTGGTAGATGGGAATCCGCATACAAACAATCTTCTGCAACTACTTTAGCCATTAAGTCTGCTCTTTTTTTTGAGTCTGAAGCATTCCAAGCGAGTAAATAGTCTTTAATTATTGGTTCTATATCCTGCATAGATTCTCAAGCTATTGGTTTTTGTAATCTTACAGAATATTACTTGATATTAAAATTAAATATTGAATTTTTTTGTGCCATAAATTTAAATTTGACACATAAATAATAGAACAAAGTTTTAATTCTGACACAAAAAATAGCTTAAAATAGCTTATATATTTCCTAACTCAACAAACATGGCATTGCCCAGAATCAAAGTAGCCAAAGACAAAGCAGAATTAGTCCAAAAATTATTAGAGACGAAAGGAACAACTGGAGCGTTTCAGACTTATGCTGATGTAATAGTTTTTGCTGCTAGTTTAGGGGCAAAATATCAAAAACGAGTTCCCCTCAAAGAAGTTTCTCATAGTGAACCTGCACCAGTTAGCTTAGAAGTTTTTATTTCTCGCGGTTACGAATGGGTGATTAAATTAATTGCCGTCACAGAAACCCAAGATATTAAAATACTTTCTACTGAAGACCCCAAAATAGAAGAAGAAAGAGTACAAATATTTGAAGAGTACGCCAACGGAGGACTAGCTAGACTGAGAGATGAATTAAGAGGTGCAGTAGATTATACAGAAAGACTATTGCTAATTCTCAGTTCAGAAAGATTTAAAGAAGAAGAAACAGACGAAGAATTCGATCTCAGTCGGTTTTTATAGTGAGGACGGGCAGCGCAAAACCCACGAGCGAAGCGTCCTTTAGGCGTGGGATACGCGCTACTCGGCGACTTTAGTCGCAGTCAGCCGAAGGCAGAAGTTGTAGGGCAGAGGTTCGGAACGAACTGGCGTTGAACGCCAGTTCGCAAGCCGAACCGCATTCCGCGGGCAGAAACCCTGGTCAACACCTCTCGGTCATTTTTTTGTGCTACAATGTTTATGTCATTAGTTTTGACATAAAATGATTGTATTTGAGTTCAAAATAAAAGCTAAAACAGAGCAATATCAAGCAATTGACGAGGCTATCAGAACCACTCAGTTCATCAGAAACAAATGTCTTAGATTCTGGATGGACAACAAAGGAGTGGGACGCTATGACCTCAACAAACATTGCAAGATATTAGCCCAAGAATTTAGCTTTGCTCAGGAATTGAATTCAATGGCGAGACAATCAGCAGCAGAAAGAGCTTGGTCTGCTATCTCACGGTTTTTTGATAACTGTAAGAAAAAGATTTCAGGCAAAAAAGGATATCCAAAGTTCAAGAAAAATGTTCGTTCTGTAGAATATAAAACTACTGGCTGGAAGTTAGATAGAACTACTTGTAAACATATTACTTTTACCGATAAAAAAGGTATTGGTAGAGTCAAGTTGATTGGCACTCACGATCTTCGTTTCTATGAAGACAAGTTAATCAAAAGAGTTCGATTAGTTCTTAAGGCGGATGGTTACTACTGTCAGTTTTCTATTGACGTAGACAATAAAGAAGAGATTAAGCCAACAGGTAAAGCTATTGGTTTGGATATGGGCTTGAAATTTGCTTATGTTGACAATACAGGTCATCAAGAACCTAACCCCAGATTCTACAGAACAGCAGAAAAACGACTAAGTAAACTTCAACATCGGGTATCTAAAAAATTTAGACAAGGGCAACCTCAATCTAATAACTATAAAAAGGCTAGAAAACAACTAGGAAAGCTTCACCTTAAAGTAAGTAGGCAGCGTGAAGAATGGGCTAAGAGAGTAGCCCGTTGCGTAAGCTTATCGGCAGATTTGATCGCCTATGAAGATTTGAAGGTGAAAAACATGATTCGTAACCATAAGCTATCAAAATCCATACAAGATATGGGATGGCGAAAGTTGCGATATTGGATTGAATACTTTGGGGTTAAATTTGGCAAAGTAACTGTTGCTGTACCGCCCCATTTTACTACTATTGACTGCAGTGTTTGTGGCTCTAAAGTCCAAAAAAGCTTGAGTACTAGGACACACCGATGCGACATTTGCTCTACAGAAATGTGTAGAGATAAAAATGCAGCAGTTAACATTTTGCAAAAAGCTATACGTACTGTGGGTCACACAGGAACATGGGAGCAATCCCTAAACGCTTGGGGAGATTTGCCCTCTTGGGCGATTGGCGCAAGCCTGTCGTTTAACGGCGAGTCGTCAGAACCAAGAATCCCACAGCTTTAGGCGTTAGCCCTAGCCGTGCGGAGTGTCAAGATTAATAAGTTCGCCAATAGTAAACAGTACCGTCATTGAGTACGATGTAAGCTTTATTGTCACTTACTACTCGCTACTTGCTACTTACTACTTATACGAAATCCGATTACCAACAGGTCGATTGGATATGCTCTCTAGCCGAGAGCATCCCTCGACCTCAAAGTATACTTTTACTGATTCAGCTAAAACCTTTCTGACTTCTGACTTCTGACTCCTGACTTTCCCAACCGTTTAGTATCTTATCTAAACAGGATTTAGTATTACTACTCAACCAAGCTGTATCGCACTAACATTGTAGATTTATTACACAGGTTTGCACTTACCTGCTCTAATTAAGCCTACCCTTTTAGCGATCGCCTCTGCTTGTGAGTCAAAAGGACCCCAACTAAAATTAGTTTCTGGTGGCTTATCAGTAATCGCCACAATTTTACAAGTCTGATCTTGTTGCTGAATAATGTACCAAGTTTGAGGATTATTCATTAATGACAAAAATATGGGGCGAAATAATAGCTCGCCCCCAAATAATAGCAAATTTTGAGAAATTAAACCTTATTCCAAATCTTTACGCCCTGGGTTACGAGAAGGATCGCTAGAGAGGAAGCCGAAAACAAATAAACCGATAAAGAAAAATACAGTTATATAAACAACTATTTTGAGAGTTAGCATTTAATTTTCTCCTATGAATCTAAAAAAATCTTATCAAAGTGAGCTTACTATTTCTTAAAATAATTTTACTTTAAACTCGATCGCCTTAGAGAATTACCATAAAAGAAAAAAGGCTCTCTGTTCCCAAAGCATAAAAACACTAGTTACCAAAACAGAACCGACAAGAAGTTTCCGAAAGTTTTGTTCGCTTACTTTTTGTAAAATAATTTGACCTATCCAATTACCAGGAAACGCAGCAACTCCCATCAATAATCCATAGCCAAGATAGTGCCAATTTAAAGCCCCAAAGATACCATAAGTAATCATCTTAGCAATATGAATCACCACAAGGTGGGCAGATTTAGTGGCGATCATTTCCTCTTTGCATAAACCATAATTTATATATAAGGGATTTAATAAGGGCCCTGTACTACCGATTAATCCTGAAATAAAAGCAAAAATAAATCCTGAGGGCAAAAAATACCAAGGCGCAACCTTAAAAGATGATTCGCTATCTCCAATACCATAACTAGCAGTAGAAAGAATCAGAAACATAGCTAGCAAAATTGGCAGCCATTCTAATTGGATTTGCGTATAAATAAAAGCTCCTAAAATCGCTCCAACTATAGCACCAGGAAGATACCACCACATCAAACGCCAACAAATATGCTGTCGATAAAGGAATAACCTTTGAGGATGACCGACCAGCATTACCGTTGTTAATACAGGGGGAACGGCTACCGAACCAAGAAAAAAGCCAATCAGAGGAATTAAGATTAACGGTGTTCCACCTCCTGCTAAGGTGCTAACTAACCAACTACTAAAACTTGCTAAAGCTAGAAAAATAATACCCACAATAAAATTTTAGTTGTACTAAATTAAGTTAAACTTGCTTAAACTTTACTTAAACGAAGCTTAACCTAATATACCTAGACAAAGTGACCATTTGCGATCGATTAAACGAAAAATGATTAATCTAAATGAAAGCCAGTTAAAATTGCACTACTTAAGATGACTGAATCAGAATTATTGCGGACACCATTATTTGCGCTTACTCAACAGCAAAATGCGAGATTTACCCCTTTTTCTGGCTGGGAAATGCCAGTACAATACCAAGGACTAAAGCAAGAACATCAAGCAGTACGTACTAATGTCGGCATGTTTGATATTTCCCATATGGGGAAATTTTCTCTATCTGGACAAGATTTAATTAAGGAATTACAAACCCTAGTTCCCTCAGATTTATCAAGACTAAAACCAGGTCAAGCACAATATACAGTTTTATTAAATTCCCAAGCTGGGATTATTGACGATATCATTTTTTATTATCAAGACGAAGAAAAAGGTTTTTTGATTGTCAATGCAGGAACTACAGCCAAAGATAAAGCCTGGTTACTAAAACATTTACCCAGTTCAATTCAATTAACAGACTTATCTCGCGATCGCATTTTACTCGCAATTCAAGGAGTCAAAGCAGTTAGTGTACTCCAATCTCTGGTAGAAGTAGATTTAAACTCCATGCCAGCCTTTGCTCACCAAGAAGTTACCATAAACGATCGACCAGCTTTTATTGCCAGGACTGGATATACAGGAGAAGATGGGTTTGAGGTGATGGTTGAGCCAGAAGTAGGGCAGAAATTATGGCAAGACTTACTTAAACTTGGAGTTACTCCCTGTGGTTTAGGTGCTAGAGATACTTTACGCTTAGAAGCTGCCATGTCCCTTTATGGGCAAGATATAGACGAAAGCACCACCCCCCTAGAAGCAGGATTAGGTTGGCTAGTGCATCTAGATAGCAAAGGAGATTTTATTGGTAGAGAAATCCTCGCCAAACAAAAAGCAGAAGGAATTGCTAAACGCCTAGTCGGTTTACAAATGGAAGGAAGGCACATTGCCCGTCATGGTTATCCAGTACTCTCGGACAATAAAATTGTTGGCGAAGTAACTAGTGGAACATTAGCACCAACTCTGGGTAAAGCGATCGCTCTTGCTTATGTACCTAAACCCTTAAGTAAAATAGGACAAAAACTCACAGTGGAAATTCGTGGTAAAAACTATCCCGCCGTAGTAGTCAAAAAACCCTTCTATCGCTCACCACACAAATAAATTATTACTTACTACTTCCTACTTAAAACAGCTACTTACTACTTATTGTCCAAGAAAACTATTCCTATGTACCCAATCAGAGGATAATAATATTGTCTGCCTCTTGAGAGAGCTTATTAAAACTTAATAAATATTAAAGTGGATACCGCTCTCTGATAGACTTTTGACGGACGGCACAAGCTTCTGAATCAAATTCGGAGGATTAGCTCTTACTTGAGTAGGCAGACTAAAGCCAGGGAATATATATGCAGTAGGGAGGAAAATCTTCGTGGAAAATACCCTCGGGTTAGAAATTATTGAAGTAGTAGAACAAGCAGCGATCGCTTCATCTAAATGGATGGGTAAAGGCGAAAAAGATACTGCTGACCATGTGGCGGTAGAAGCCATGCGGGAGCGGATGAATAAAATTTACATGCGAGGTCGCATCGTTATCGGAGAGGGGGAAAGGGACGACGCTCCCATGCTCTACATCGGTGAAGAAGTTGGCATTTGTGCCCGCGAAGACGCAAAAGATTTCTGCAACCCAGACGAATTAGTTGAAATTGATATTGCAGTCGATCCCTGCGAAGGTACTAACTTAGTTGCTTACGGACAACCAGGCTCCATGGCGGTTCTAGCAATTTCTGAAAAAGGTGGTTTATTTGCTGCTCCTGACTTTTATATGAAAAAGTTAGCTGCACCACCAGTAGCTAAGGGTCATGTAGATATTAACAAATCCGCTACCGAAAACTTAAAAATCATCTCCGACTGTATGAATCGTGCGATCGAAGAGTTAGTTGTAGTGGTAATGGATCGTTCTCGTCATAAAGACTTAATCACAGAAATTCGCGATGCAGGTGCAAGAGTAAGGCTCATTAGTGATGGAGATGTTTCAGCTGCTATCTCTTGTGCTTTTGCTGGTACTAATATTCATGCTTTGATGGGTATTGGTGCTGCTCCAGAAGGCGTAATTTCCGCAGCAGCTATGCGTTGCTTAGGTGGTCATTTCCAAGGACAGTTAATTTACGATCCGGCGATCGTGAAAACTGGCTTAATTGGAGAAAGCAAAGAGAGCAACTTAGCTCGTCTAAAAGAGATGGGCATTACTGACCCCGATCGAGCCTACAATGCAGAAGAGTTGGCTAATGGGGAAACAGTACTATTTGCTGCTTGCGGGATCACTCCAGGAACTTTAATGGAAGGAGTCCGTTTCTTCAAAGGAGGAGCAAGAACTCAAAGTTTAGTTATTTCTTCTCAATCAAAAACAGCCCGTTTTGTAGATACAGTTCATATGTTTGAAAAACCAAAAAGCATACAACTGAAATAAAAACCGATAAAGATTACATTTTAGGAGTTGCAGAAGTTGCAGAAGTTACAGAATAATCAAACTACTGAACTCCTGTAACTTCTCTTCTTTGTTAGGAATTAACTATTCTTTCCTAAACTTGAATCTAGATAAATTTAATTAACAATAAAATATAGACCACTATCTTTTTCGCTCAGAAGTTAATCTGAGTCGATCAGTTTAAAACCCTTGAGAAGAACGCATGAATATTGTAGTTGTTGGTTTAAGTCATAAAACAGCGTCTGTAGAAATTAGAGAAAAGCTAAGTATTCCCGAACCCCAAATAGAAGAAGCAATCGCTCAATTGCGGAATTATCCCCACATTAGCGAAGTAGCCATTATTAGCACCTGCAACCGTTTAGAGATCTATGCAGTTGTCTACGATACAGAGCAGGGAGTTAAGGAAATAACCCAATTTTTAGCAGATAAAGGACAAATTAACTCATTAGAGTTACGAAAACATTTATTTACCCTTTTACACGAAGACTCACTACGTCATCTAATGCGAGTTTCTGCGGGGTTAGAAAGTCTAGTCTTAGGAGAAGGACAAATATTAGCACAAGTTAAAAATACCCATAAACTAGGACAGAAATATCAAGGATTAGGTAGACTACTCGATCGCTTATTTAAACAGGCAATCTCTACAGGAAAAAGAGTACGCAGTGAAACCAGCATTGGGACAGGAGCAGTTTCCATTAGTTCTGCTGCCGTAGAATTAGCTCAAGCTAAAGTAAAAGATTTATCTCCCTATCACATCACTATTGTTGGTGCAGGAAAAATGTCCTGCTTGTTAGTCAAACACCTACTAGCCAAAGGAGCAAGCAAAATAGCGATCGTTAATCGCTCCCATCGGCGAGCAGAAGAATTAGCGAAGAAATTTCCTGGTGCAGAATTAGAAATTCGTCTCCTTCCAGATATGATGAATACGATCGCCAATACTGATATAGTCTTTACCAGTACAGGCGCAACAGAACCAATTTTAAATAAAGCTAATCTAGAAGTAGTTTGTGTTAATGGCAAATGCTTGATGCTGATCGACATTTCTGTCCCTCGCAACATAGCAGCAGACGTTAAAGAAATTGAGCAGGTAGAAGCTTATAATGTGGACGATCTTAAAGCAGTAGTTGCTGCTAACCAAGAAAGTCGTCGTCGCATGGCAGCCGAAGCAGAAGGGATCATCGAAGAAGAAGTAGAAAATTATTTACTTTGGTGGCGATCGCTGGAAACTGTACCTACTATTAGTTGTTTACGCAGCAAAGTCGAAACTATTCGTGAACAAGAATTAGAAAAAGCTCTATCTCGACTAGGATCAGAATTTGGGGAAAAACATCAAGAAGTAATCGAAGCTCTAACTAGAGGAATCGTGAACAAAATTCTCCACGAACCCATGGTACAGTTAAGAGCACAGCAAGATATAGAAGCTCGTCGTCGTTGTATCCAATCATTACAAATGCTATTTAATCTAGATACAGAAGAACAAACAGTGTAGATAGTAGACAATTGATAATGGATCGGAAATAATTCATTATCAATTAATTTTGAATTATCTTTATAACTACCATAATTTTTGCATCTTATTTAACAGTCAGACGTATTCTAGCTAACTAGAATATAATTGGGAGAATGTCAACATACATACAAATAGACAAAGAATTCGCTCTCAACAAAAAAAATCCAATGTATTGCCATAGCAGCATTTATCTCTGTGGAGCATAGTTAACTAAAGATTTGTTTTTGCAACTTCAATTACTAAATTTATGATTCATTAGCTACACAATATATTGGAATAGCTTAGTAATAATAATATTGTCCATCAAAGATATAAATATAAAAAAATATTAAAACCATTACAATGGTAACTGGTGTTAGGAGGGAAAACGTGTTTATAAGACTGGCACAGCAACACCGACAATTTGTCTGTGACTTGGTAATGAATCTCCAAGCCTTAGCAATTGTCCTTGAAGAGGGAGGCTATCCTGCATCATGCTATACCTGCGGGAATAAGATGAATAGTGCATCCTTTATGGTTAGTTTAGGAGATAACCATCTTATTCGCTTTCTCGTTTCTGATTACGGGATCACCTGGACAGAAATGCGCGACGATCGCGAATTAATGAAATTAGAAGGTGCAGAAGCGATTAATCAATTGCAGGACTTAGCAGATTTAGTAAAGTATCAAATTAAACCTTCTCAATCCGTCTATCAAGATAGAGAGAATAAGCTACATACCCTAAATTAATTATAATCCCCTAAAACACTAGATTATAGGCTAATTTGGCTTTTTTCAGGCATAATGAGTCAAACTTATTTCTATTGTTATTTTGACCAGACCCAATACTTCTCGAATAAGCTAATTTATTGAGCGAGAAGATTGCTAATTGCTCCCTTTTCCCTAGCCTTCTACGAAGTCTCTTGTTACTTTCAAGAATTGATATTACTTTAATTCCAAACTAGCTTGAGTACTTTTACGAGTATAAGCATTCCAAGTACCTAATTCTTGGGCAGGAAAACTAGCTAGATAAGCTCGATCGCTTTCTTTTAATCCTTGTACTAAACTAAAATCTGCCCCAGCAATACTGTTGACATAGCTTAAGTCTGCTCCTGTTAAATCCGCAGCCCGAAAATCCGCTCCTTTTAATTCTGCCCCACCTAAATGAGCATCTCTTAAACAAGCACCTGTTAAAAAAGCTTTTTGTAAATTTGCCCCACTCAAAGAAGCATTGGTTAAATTTGCTTCGGTTAAATCTGCCCCACTCAGATAAGCACCAATAAGCCTAGCATCACTCAGATCGACTCCTCTTAAATAAGCAGTATTAAGATAAGCTCCTGTTAGATTAGCACCAGGACCAACTGCACCAGAACTTTTATAGGCAAATCCTTCAGGAAAAATAGTTTTTCGATCGAAAAGAGCTACCTTTAGTTTGGCATCTGTTAAATTAGCGTTGGTTAAATTCGCCCCTCTTAAGTCTGCTCGATACAAATGCGTTCCTGTTAAATTAGCATTAGTTAAAATGGCTGTCGTTAAATCGACTCCTCTTAAATCTGCCCCTTCTAGATTAGCTTCTGTTAAATTTACTCCTCGAAGATTAGCATTTGTTAAAGTTACTTGAGATAAGTTTGCTCCTGTCAAATCCGCTTCACTAAGGTCGATCGCGTACAAATCTTGTTGTGGACAATTTATTCCCCGAAGACTTTCTCCTAACCGAAGTTTAGCTAAAATATCTGAGGAATTTAAAGGGCGATCGCTGTTTAGTGGTGTTTGCATATGGTTATTGATTAGTCTAGTCTTTCATAAAAAATCCTACACCATAGTGGTGTATCAAAACTTACGCGTTCCTTTGCAGAGAGCTTCACAAGTAAAAATTCCGCAAGAGATCTGACGGTAATCACTCGTTAACTTTTGAATTGATTGGTTGGGGCAAGCCGAAGAAAAAATTTTCCGAGGGTATGGAAACAACTTCTCTGTTAGCTGCGTCTAATTTCAACATAAGTAGTTTTTCCTGTTTGTATATCCCGCTTTACCCAAAATCACCAATCAAAGCTATTTATCTATAGCTATTTCTGCTTATTAAAGTTTGCAAAATAATAACTATAAGTAAACTCAAACAAACAAAAATTTATCCTTTATTTCAATTTTTAGATCTAGATAGATATAAGATAAATAGATAAAAATTTACAAGTCAACCTATAACTTAAAGTTTAATTGAGGAGAATTTATGGCTAATTTTGTTGGTACTTCAGGCAATGATACCTTTACTTTAAGTATAGAAGATGATGTTATCGATGCTCTCGAAGGTGATGATTTTGTCGATGGTTCTATAGGTAGCGATATTATTTTTGGTGGTGAAGGTAATGATACACTTGACGGTAGTTTTGGCAATGATATTGTCATTGGTAATGAAGGTGATGATTCCCTGATTGGCTCCGACGGTGCCGATGATTTGTTTGGCGATTCAGGGAATGATACTCTTTTGGGTGAAGCCGATGACGATCTTCTGTATGGTTCTTCTGGAAATGACCTCCTAAATGGAGGAACAGGAGACGATACTTTATTTGGTGAGTGGGATAACGATACTCTTCTTGGCTCTGATGGTAGAGATCTTTTAGTAGGTGATGATGGTGATGATATCCTCGAGGGAGAAGCTGGAGATGATACCCTTGTTGGTGGTTTGGGAAATGATACCTTTGTGTTTGCTACGATTTTAGGCACAGGAATCGATGTAATTCAGGACTTTGTTCCAGCAGAAGATATTATTGAAGTTTCTGCTGAAGGATTTGGTATTAATACAGATGATTTCGCTCGATTTTCCTATGATTTTGGTACAGGAGAATTGTCTTTCGATGGCGAGAACTTTGCAGAGTTACCTGAAAATTTAAACTTTATTCCTGAATTGAATATTAATATTGTTTAGTATCTAATGGGGGCTTAATTTGCAACTTGAAAAGGGTCAATCGTCAACTTTGAGTTGATTGAAACAAGCCAGGGAACTAGAAGGAGATATATAGGAAAAAAATTTTCAGAGAATACGGAAACAACTTCTCTATTAGCTGCGTCTAATTTAAACATAAGTGATTTTCCTTTTTTGTACATTACACCTTACCTAAAATCACTAATAATAGCTATAAATAAATAGCTATTTCTGGTCATTGAATTATTTCAAAATAATTAAATAAATATACATAAAAAATTATTTTTGTGTTATTTATTTGTGTCTATTTTGATCTAAAAAATAACGAAATAGTTCAATGGATTAAAAAAGGTGAGCATACAGAAAAATCTGCAAAACAACCCCTAATTTTAAGTCAAATCAAGGAGCATTTCATGGATATAATTGTTGACACCATAAGCAATGATTACTTTTCTTGGAGTTTTGAAAATGATGTCATTTATGGTTTTGAAGGTGATGATTTCATCGATGGCGGACTAGGTGATGACACTGTTTATGGTTTTGGAGGGAATGATACACTCATTGGTGGCGAAGATAATGATCTTGTCATTGGTAATGAAGGTGATGATTTCCTGATTGGCTACTATGGTGCCGATGATTTATTCGGTGATTCAGGGAATGATACTCTGCTTGGTGAAGCCGATGACGATCTTCTGTATGGTTCTTCTGGAAATGACCTCCTAGATGGAGGAACAGGAGATGATACCTTATTTGGTGAGTGGGATAATGATACTCTTCTTGGCGGTGATGGTAGAGATCTTCTAGTCGGTGGTGATGGCGATGATATTCTAGTAGGAGAAGCAGGAGATGACACCCTTGTTGGTGGTTTGGGTCGTGATGTCTTTTCTTTTGAGAGTATTCAAAATACAGGGATTGATATAATTCAGGACTTTTTCTTAGATGAAGATATCGTTGAGGTTGAGGCTGAAGGATTTGGTATTGGTACAAATGATTTCGATGACTTTGACTATAATTCTGGCACAGGAGAATTATCGTTCAAAGGTGAAAACTTTGCTGTGTTATCTACAGATTTAGCTTTTATTCCTGAATTGGATATTAATATTGTTTAGTATCTGATTTGAGCTTAATAAATATCGTTGTCTCTTGAAGCAATCTTACTTTTATTTCTTTTGTTTTTAGCAGATCGAGCCAAGGATTTTTCTCCCATAAAATCTTTATAGGAAGAACTAAAACAAGACAAATTTTGGTTCATATTTATTTCATTTAATTAAGATGGAGATGAGTTTCAATGCTAGTAGAAATAATTTGCTCCAATTTATTAGGTTTATCTGTCGATCTGTCTAAGTGTTCTTCTACACAATTAGCCAAACTACCAACTTTATCTGGGAATCAAACATTGATTTTCACTAAACCTATAGAACAACAAATACAATTGGCTAAAGGAAAACCTAACGAATCAAGATACCGACAAGAAGCAGATAGAGAAATCGAAAGAAGAGAAATAGAAAATATTAGAGACAGGGGTTATGACAACAGGAGAAGAATAGAAAATAATTATGAATATTATCGATACGATCGCGGAAGAGTAGAATCGATCAGAGATCGCATAGACGACATTGAAGATCGCATAGACGATCTAGAGAGAGAAAAAAAAAGATTAGAAGAACTCGAACGTAGATACAGAAGAGGATATTATTGAGATTGGAAATAGTAAGAACGTCTTATTGATATTTTCCTACTAGACTAGCAACAGAAAAACATGATATTGCTGATGCTAAGAATAAACTAGTTGGAGAAAAACTTAACTATGCGCCTCAACCCACCCATGACTATGATGGATTTCTTCCGTAAAAGTGAAGGAATCTGGTTGACTCAAAGAAATGTACATCATTTTGATTCCGTTGGTGATGAATCAGGAGAATCTAATCTTATTGTTAAAGTTATAGAACCAGAAGATCCCAGAGTTCAAAAAGTTTGTGGTCTCAGAAATATTGAGCCAGTTAAAGCTAAAGGGGGGGCAAGTTTTAATTGGCTTGCCAATACCAAAGATAGCGAACCCAACCCTGATTATGAAGCTATCTTAATCGATATTCCTGATGATGAAACGGGTCTGACCGGTAAAATAATTCGTGATAAAGGCTACGTCGAAGGTATTCCTGTAGTTAGTCGTTATTGGTTTGGTCAAGATGGAATCCTCACCATCAATACTGATTATGAAAACAATCAAGGACAAGAACGCTGCTGGTTTATTACTGACGATTTTCGCGTCCGCGTTAGCACCGTGAAAATGATGAATGGGGTTAACTTAATGACCTATTGTTCTGAACGTCGTTGTGTCTCTACTAAAAGATTAGAGCAAATGGTCAAAAATCACAACATTGAACCTCAACAATTATCAGTAGCTAATAATTAAAAACTAATATTACAGAATGTTGCTTTGTTGCTAAGAAATGAGACTGAGCTAACTCCTATCTTTTATGCTCGCAGGAGAGCTTTAATATCTACAGCTATAGTTATATGTTTCAGCCTTTTAGAGCCTATTTAGAAGAAGAGCTTTTCCATCGTTTTGATTTAAGGAGTCGTCCTATACCAGTAGGTTTAGAATCCAACATCAGCGATCGCGGAAAAAATCAAGCAACCATTCAAAGTTGGTGTTATCAATGTCCTGAATTAAGAAAAATTCGTTATACCTATATCGATGCAGGAGAAACTGCTCAAGTTTTTAATAGCGTTATTTATCCTGCTCATCATTACGATATTCCCTTGTTGGGTATCGATTTTCTTTCCTTTGGTAAAAAGAAAATTTTGGTAGTCCTCGATTTTCAACCTTTATTTCGCGATCGCGCTTACCAAGAAAAATATATTGAACCAATGCGTTCAATTAGAGACAAATACAATGAATTGGCTCAAAATCTAGAAATGAAATTCTATGATGCTAATCAATATTTCTCTAAATATTTGTTATTTGCTAAAACCGATGCGGATACAGTAGTTAAAAGGCTATTTCCTGCTTATCAAGAATATGTTCAATTATATTGGCAGATGCTCGATCGTGCAGAACCTTTAAGCGATCGAGAGGATATTCAAAGGATAGTCAAAGCGCAAAAAGACTACGACCAGTATAGTGCGGAGAGAGATCCGGCTCATGGTTTATTTAGTAGCTATTTTGGAGCAGAATGGGCAGAAAAATTCTTATACGAATTTCTGTTTGAGGACGCATCTCCTTTAGCTGTAGCCTCTACTAGAAGATAGTTAGTCGCTAAGCTTGAAGGCAAAATTAAGAATTAAAAATTCAAAGTTTGATAATTTTGAGTTTTTAACTGACTAATGTTAACTGAAATGACTTTATATCAGCCTTTTTTAGATTATGCGATCTCCACTCTTAAAGAGCGGATCGACATAGAACCTTATCCTATTCCCTTAGGGTTTGAACGCAAAGAAGGCATGATGGGTAAAGGAAAAAGACAAGAAAAAGTACTGACTACCAGCCATGCTTTTAAATCGCCTAAATTAAGGCAAATTAGGGCTGCTCATGTTCAAGGGGGTAATTCCCTTCAAGTACTTAATTTTGTAATTTTTCCCCAGCCAAATTACGATTTACCGTTTTTTGGCGCGGATTTAGTGACTCTTCCAGGAGGTCACTTAATCGCCCTGGATATGCAACCTTTGTTTCGTGACAACCAAGAATATCAACAAAAATATACCGAGCCGATTTTACCGATTTTTCAGGCTCACCAACAACATTTAGAATGGGGTGGAGACTTTCCTGAAGAAGCACAACCTTTCTTTTCTCCTGCTTTCTTGTGGACTCGTCCTCAAGAGACAGAAATAGTTCAGACTAGGGTATTTGCTGCTTTTAAAGATTATCTCCAGGCTTATTTAGATTTTGTTAATCAAGCTGAATCGATCGGCGATCGAGAACAGCAAAAAGCAATCTTAGAAGCTCAAAAACGTTATATCAACTACCGAGCAGAGAAAGACCCTGCTAGGGGCATGTTTACCCGCTTGTATGGCTCAGAATGGACAGAAGAGTACATTCATGGGTTTCTTTTCGATTTGGAAAGGAAACTCGCTGTTACCAGATGATTGTATCCTAGCGATCGATCATCTATATGTTGATAAAGATTACAGATTATTGCTAATTCTTAAGAAAAAAGTAGAGAAGAAGATTTTTATAAACACAATCCTTTAGTCTCTAAAAAAGAGTCTAAATAAAAATAACTCTAAAACTTAAGAATCAGTTAATACTTCTAAGAAAGCTAACTGACTCAATATCTAAGTAGGGGGTTCGATCTATTACCATAGCTGTAGCTCTAGCAGTGCTAAGTCTAATTAGTATATAGTTTTATTAAGCAGACTCAGCAAAAACGTAAAATTTTAACAAGATGTAACAAATAAAGGCACTACGTCGTTGTATAAAAGTTACCTGAGGGGTAGATGCTCGTAGGCACAGCCAAAAGCAACCATTAACCGAACATCTTGCTCAGATTTTCCATAGAAGTGTAAAGTTTTCTTAGGTAGCTTAAAAAATTTAAGCACTAAAAGCAAAAAAACATTTACAGTTTTTGTGGTAACAAAGTCTGCCTCGGACGGATTTTAGCTAATAGCTAACTGAACATCTTATAAGTTAAGATTCCATTTTGAAGTCCAACTAAAACTCAACCAAATTAAGTAGGAGATTATTTAAATGTTCGACGCATTTACTAGGGTTGTATCTCAAGCCGACGCTCGTGGAGAATTTTTATCTGGTGCGCAACTAGATGCTTTAAGTGCGATGGTAAGCGATAGCAACAAACGTATGGATTCTGTAAACCGCATTACCAGCAACTCTTCTGCAATCGTAACTAATGCTGCTCGTGCTTTATTTGCCGAACAGCCTCAGTTGATTGCTCCTGGCGGAAATGCTTACACTAGCCGTCGTAATGCTGCTTGCTTGCGCGATATGGAAATCATTTTGCGCTATGTAACTTACTCTATTTTCACTGGTGATGCTAGCGTTCTCGAAGATCGTTGCCTCAATGGTTTACGGGAAACTTATCTAGCTCTAGGTACTCCTGGTGCTTCTGTAGCCGTTGGCGTACAAAAAATGAAAGACGCTGCTCTTGCTATCGTTAAAGATCCTGCTGGTATCACTCCTGGTGATTGCAGTTCTCTCTACTCTGAAATCGCTGGATACTTCGATCGCGCTGCTAGTGCAGTTGCATAACTAGAATTCAATTAATAACTCAGACATTGAATTAACCCATTTTCATTTTTAGGAAAAGTTAGCAAAATAATAGGGAGAAACCCAAATCATGAAAACCCCTCTTACCGAAGCTGTATCTGCTGCAGATTCTCAAGGTCGTTTCCTCAGCAGCACTGAAATTCAAACTGCTTTTGGACGTTTCCGTCAAGCTAGTGCTAGTTTACAAGCTGCTAAAGCTTTAACTTCTAACTCTCAAAGCTTGATCAACGGTGCAGCTAATGCTGTATATAGTAAGTTCCCTTACACTACCAGCACTCCTGGTCCTAACTATGCATCCAGCCCCGAAGGAAAAGCTAAGTGTTCTCGTGACATCGGTTACTATCTACGTATGGTAACTTACTGCTTAGTTTCTGGTGGTACTGGTCCTATGGACGAATACTTGGTTGCTGGCTTAGATGAGATTAACCGTGCTTACGAATTATCTCCTAGCTGGTATATCGAAGCTCTTAAGTACATCAAAGCTAACCATGGTTTGACTGGCGATCCTGCTGTTGAAGCTAATTCTTACATCGATTATGCTATTAACGCTCTCAGCTAGTTAAACAAAAAGCGTAATTTCTCGGTTGAAGTTAATTCTTTGGAGTTAACCAAAATTAAAATCAACATTTTTAGTTGCTGAAAGCACTACCCAGAAAGGTATGCGGATGCGGGCAAAAGGCTAGTATTTGTTTACTTTTCTGGGTATTGTTATTTTACGGAAGAGTTTTTAGTCTTTAGTTCTTAGTTTTCACTTGTCAGTCTCAAACTAATTTTTAGCTCGTAATTGTTATGGAACAAAATTACTTAGAAACTGGAGAAGCAGAACAACTAACCGTTGAACAGGCGATCGCCAATCTCAGACAAAAAGAAGATTTAGGTGCGCGCTATTATGCTGCTTGGTGGTTGGGGAGATTTCGAGTTAAAGAGCCAGAAGCAATTGACGTACTGTTAATGGCATTAGAAGATGAGAGCGATCGCGCTCCTGATGGTGGTTATCCTCTCAGACGCAATGCAGCTAGAGCCTTGGGTAAATTAGAAGACGAACGAGCCGTACCACCTTTGATTCGCTGTTTAGAATTTCCTGATTTCTATGTCCGAGAAGCAGCAGCACAAGCCTTAGAAATGCTCAGTGATTCCAGAGCAATTCCTGCTTTAGTTCAATTGTTAGAAGGTGGGGTAGCTAAAGCTCAGTTTGTTCCAGGAAAACCTCATTTAGTACAGCCTTATGAAGCGATTATAGAAGCTTTGGGAACTATTCGCGCTACAGAAGCTATTCCCTTAATAAAACCTTTTATTGGACATCCAGTCGAAAAAGTAAAATATGCTGCTGCTAGAGCAATGTATCAGTTAACTAGTGATTCAGTTTATGGAGAAATATTAATCCAAGCCTTAGCTGGGGATGATTTACAATTACGTCGTTCTGCTTTAATGGACTTAGGAGCGATCGGTTATTTACCCGCAGGAAGTGCGATCGCGGAAACTTTAGCAGAAAACAGTATGAAACTTATTGCTCTCAAAGGATTATTGGAAGAAGAGATTAATCAAAATGGGAATCAAGCTTTTGAGTTAACCCAGGAAAGTATTAAAGTAATGGAGTTAATGGATTCACTGTTATAAAATGGAATCCTAGTATAAGTTTTAAAAACCTAGGTCGGGTAGTTAGTAGTTAGTTGTGAGTTACTGATTTTAACCTCTGAATTTTATTGTCAAGATAAATTTAGCGACGTGACAGAGATATTAACAAATACAGAAATACTGATAGAAGCAGTTAATAAAGCAGATTCTGCTGATGGATTATTAGAAGCTGTAGAAGATTTAGCTGCTGTCAAGGCAGTAGAGGCAATACCAACTTTAGTAGAAGTTTTAGGCTATAACAATCCAGGGGCAGCCGTGGCAGCCGTAGATGGATTGATTGAGATCGGAGAGCCAGTAGTACCCTATCTGTTAGCCAATCTCGATGATTATAACTATGGTGCTAGAGCTTGGGCATTAAGAGTATTTGCTGGGGTTGGCGATCCTCTTGCTCTAGATTTATTACTCAAAGCTGCCACTGCTGATTTTTCGCAAAGTGTTCGTCGTGCTGCTGCTAGAGGGTTAGGCATTATTCGCTGGTCAAAATTAGCCCCAGAAAAATTATTACCAGCACAAAAAGAAGTCCTACAAGCTTTATTACTTACTTCGGAAGATGGGGAATGGGTTGTTCGCTATGCTGCTGTTGTCGGATTAGAATCTTTAGCTAAGACTTTAGCAAAAACTCAATCTCAATTAGTTCCAGATATTACAGCTAGATTTTCTGGCATCATAGCCACAGATACAGAAATCGTAGTTCGCGCTAGGACAAAACTAGCCTGGCAAAAAGTCACGAGTAATGAGTAATGAGTAATGAGTAATACGAAATCCGATTATCAAAGTATACTTTTGGGTAATAGTTTTAAATTAGACTTAAAACCTTCTGCCTCCTGCCTCCTGCCTTCACTTAAGTTTTAAGCAGGGTAATCGCATCAAACGGATAGAGAAAAAAATGGGACAATAATGTATTTATTCCCATGAGGAAAGAGTCCCTAAAAGAATCGATAGAAAAGCATTTTGGCAAGATACCA
>JASJDI010000235.1 GCA_030065155.1 Xenococcaceae cyanobacterium MO_188.B29 | reverse complement strand
TTTTACTCTTACCCATAGAGAAATAAAATCCCTCAATTGCTTATTCTCTATGAGTTTGACACGATTTATTTTAACTCTTGACTTTTTTCTGATTTCCTTAACTTGTTACCAATGGATGCAGAGACACAACACTGGGTAATTCGAGTCAAGAAGAATAATTTCTTGGTAGGAATCGGAATCGTCAGTCTTGGGAAGCATCATAATAACATCGATACTGAGATATCTTATCAGTTGTTGCCAGAATGGTGGGGCAAAGGGTATGGTACTGAAGCAGTACAAGCCGTCCTCAATCATGCCTTGACGGTTCTTGGTTTACCACGAGTCATCGCAGAAACTCAGATTGCCAATATTGCTTCTTGTCGTCTCTTAGAACGTATGGGTATGCGTCTGGAAGGAACAGTTGAAAGGTTTGGAGCTAAACAGGGCATTTTTACCACATAACTGTAGCGGAAAGAATCATAATGCTTTAGGTAATAGTTGAAGGCTATATTTTGTAATTTTAGTAATCATAGTAAGGTAAATGTACTAATACTTATCGATCAAAAACCGAGAAAAACTCTGCGTAAACCAGCCAAAATCATCGGTAATGGAATCATCTCATCTTGCATCGCGCTTTTGAAGTTAGGACGATTTTTGAGACGTTGCCAGTATTTAGCGATCGCTGGTCTTTTTTCTTGTGACCACAAATTAGCAACATCTAACTCTTCTAGATGATGTAAAGTTGCTGTCCAGACTACATCGGCTAAAGAATAGTTATTACCATCAAGCCATTTAGATTGTTTTTCACGAAAGAATTGGGTTTAATTGAACTCACATTCTTTAAAACAGTGATAATCATTCTCATAATGAGAATTGCTGCAGAGTAAATAGCTGATTTGACAAAATAACCGCTTAGTGATATGTGGTTATTTTTTTGGGGAATATTTGGGGAATTGTACTTTACAGAAAATACAAAAAGATGAAAATTCCGTGTAAAGTACTTGCTTTCAAGTGTAATTGTCTGGGTAATCTGAGAGATGTAAATGGGCGTATTTTGGGCGTATATCGAGATTGTGATTTAACCATTCAAGGGTAAAAGTCCCGTTAACTCGATAATTTATCATAGGGCGAACGACGGGACTCGAACCCGCGAATGGTGGAACCACAATCCACTGCCTTAACCACTTGGCTACGCTCGCCATGTCATTAGCTCATTATAACATTGGCACTCAAAATAATTAACAATTATTTTTCAGTTAATCTATAAGAAAAATAATTAGAGTTTAATGACAAGTTTAAAGCTAAATTTAAGTATTTTCAGCATAGCCATAGCTAGTTTGGGTATTCTTCTCCTCTTGACTAATCCTGGGCAAAAAGCCTATGAACAATATGCTGCTCAAACTCTTAATGTTTATCTCAAAAAAAATGTATGTACTAAAATGCCTGCAGAAATTAGTATATTTCTACAAAGCCATTGTCATTCATTGGTAGATACTATCCGCCCTAAATTAGCTCAGATTATTGCTAGTCAGACAAAAAGACAAAATTTTATTTTGTTCAGTATTTATCAAACTGATTTATCTATTCCTGCTAATTTACCTGATTATCAGGTTAAAACCATTGGAGTATTCAGGCACTTCTATATTTATGAAAGCGAAGAGCTTTAATTTGTAGTCTCAGTTATGATTAGTTAGAGTATAAACAGAAAGAATTTGTTAGCTAAAGGAAGATCATGAGCAAACAAATCGATCGAGAAGAAAATAAAACTCCTCTTGCAGAAGCTGAATCTACTAGGACACCACCATGGGGTAGAGTTACAATTTTAGAACAAAGAGAACATTACTGTATTAATTGTATTGAACTTAAGCCAGGGCATCATATTAGTACTCAGATGCACTATCATCGCAGTGAACACTGGATTGTAGTTTCTGGTACAGCCAAGGTTATTTGTAATGGTAAAGAACAACTACTAATGCAAAACCAATCAACCTATGTACCCATGAATACTCCTCATCGAGTAGAAAACCCGGGAGTTATTCCTTTAATAATGA
Organism: Xenococcaceae cyanobacterium MO_188.B29; assembly: GCA_030065155.1. Taxonomy (GTDB): domain Bacteria; phylum Cyanobacteriota; class Cyanobacteriia; order Cyanobacteriales; family Xenococcaceae; genus JASJDJ01. The sequence continues at coordinate 8,999 of JASJDI010000235.1, read as the reverse complement.
TTGAGGTACAAAATGGGGAGTATCTTGGTGATGATGATATTATTCGTTTTTCAGAAGAGAGTTAGAAGATTTAAATAGCCAAGATTTTGACGAGCAATTGCAAAGTGCCAAGCGGGGACTATGGCACTTCGCCTATTATGCTTCTTAAATTAGATTATCTAGTTTCTAAAGTTATCACTGTTAGCTCTGGAGAACAAAAGAATCGACCAGGAAAGTAAGTACCTAAGCCACGATTTACATAAAGTTGGTTTTTGTCTACTTGATGCCATCCTTCCGACCATTTCCAGTGCTTTACTACGGCAGAACAGGCTTTAAGATAAGGAATAAAATTACTAAAAAATGTAGGAGTATTTTTTCTGATCTGCTGTAACAATATCGGTGCTGCACCATAACCAGGAATAACTATTTGACCACCGTGAGTGTGTCCTGATAGCTGCAAATCTACTCGCCATTTTTTTAATATCTCTGCCGAGTCTGGATTATGAGACAGAACTAAACGAGGAATATTGGGAGCGATTTGTGCAAAAACAGGCTTAGGGTTAAATTCTCTAGACCAATAGTCTGCTAATCCCACAATAGCTAACTCTTTGCCAAAAGGATAATCTATTTCATTCCAGAGAACTTTAATTCCTACTTCCGTAAGAGCATTAGTAATCTGTTGCCGACTCTGAACAGAATCATTATCGTGATTCCCTAAACAAACATATATACCCACACGAGAGTTTAATTCGCTCAGTTTTGAGGCTAAAACTTTGATAGGTTGAGGATCATCAGTAACTAAATCCCCTGTAATAGCTACTAAATCAGGGTTTTCGAGATTACTAATTTCGATCGCTTTAGCTAATAATTTTTCTGATAAACGAATGCCATCGTAATGTAAATCCGATAATTGTACAATTTTAATTCCTGAGAGAGAATTTGGTAAATTGGCGATCGCAATAGTTAATTTCTCTATCTTTAAAGGCTCAGTAATGATTACAGGCATAGCTACTAGACTAAAGCTTTAATTTTTTTGATTGAACGGACTTTTCGAGTTTATCTCAACAATATCAATGATTTTTTTGAACTTTAAGTAGCTCAAAATTTCAATATTTAAATGTTTCTTAAATGTTTCTTCTCTGGGTTATCAGAATTTTATAGTTTTTATATCAAATATTTGTCAACTAAGTAAATTTATCTAAGTAAATGCATGTAGAATATTATTAAATATATTACTTAATTATTAAGTATTAATCATTATTATCCTAACAAGGATACAAAGAAGACACATTTATAGAGATAAAGAAATAACTAGTTGAACACTTATGAGTATAGCTATTATCCAGATTACGCAGGCAGAGCTGGCAGAAAAGGCCATCAGTACAAATCGCGAAGAACTTACTTTTGAAAACCAGGTATTTAGCAAAGGACCTAGTTTTTCTCTTAAATGTAAAGAGCCAGCTTTAAAATATTGTCAACAAATGGCTAAACTAAAGCTCAAAAGTCTATTAATTCAGGAAAAATACGGTTTTACAATTTGGACTCAATCTCAAAAACCTGGAAATCAAGGCTTAAATGGAAAAGAACGTTATCTCAAAACATCTTCTTTGACAAAAACTCAACAAAAATCAGCTTCTGGTAGTAATATACTAGAAAAATATCAAGGTCAAGGCGATAAGCTAGATCAGCAAGAGAACCAAAATGTTTTCACAAAGTATTTTAGTCTTAAGCTGCTGCGTCAAAAATACTGAGGTCGAGGCAGGGATTAGTTTTGGGATTACTCTCTTATGATCAGAAGGGAGCAAAGGCAGTATGAGCCTTTTACTGGTTACCAAAATAAACCAGGAGATCAACGTAAATCTTTTCAAATCGATCGCGATCGCATTCTTTATTCTTCTGCTTTTCGACGGCTAGCCCAAGTTACTCAAGTCGTTACTGCTCAAGAAGGACATGTTTTTCACAACCGTCTTACCCATTCCCTTAAAGTGGGTCAGCTTGCTAGAAGGTTAGCAGAAAGGTTAATTGAAGAACAAGAAAATCTAGCGGAGAAATTGGGCGGAATTAATCCTGATGTAGTCGAAGCAGCAGCTTTAGCTCATGATTTAGGTCATCCTCCTTTTGGTCATACAGCAGAAGAAGAATTAGACGAATGCGCCACTAGCCACGGTTTAACTGATGGTTTTGAAGGGAATGCACAATCTTTTCGGATTTTGACTAGATTAGCAATTCATCGAGTTGACTATTTTGGCTTGAACTTAACTAGGGCAACCCTTAATGCTGTACTTAAATATCCTTGGTTTAGAGGTCTAGATCCAAATTCAAAACAGTGGCGTAAATATTCTGTTTATCAACTAGATAGAAAAGCTTTTGAGTTTGTTAGACCACAATTAGATATTTATCAAACTATTGAAGCTAGTATCATGGATTTTGCTGATGACATAACCTACAGTGTTCATGATTTAGAAGATTTCTATTTAGCTGGATTAATTCCGTTGGAATTATTAGCAACAGATAAAGACGAATTTACCAGATTTATTGACCAATGGTTAAGAGATTATCCTCATAATTATTTTGCTAAAACTGTTCAAAATCAACAGCATCGTTTCCAAAATTTTCTTAATGCTACTTATAATTTAAAAGGACAATATAGACCAGGTTCTTTTGAACAAAAAGCACAAATTAAAAGAATTAGCTCTCAATTAATTCAAACTTATATTCAGTCAGTTAAACTTAGTGAAGAATACGGCGATCGCGGTTATTTAAAATATAATCAAGCCAAAGAAGAAGAGCTAAAATTTTTGCAGCGAATTGTTTGGTATTATGTAATCTCTAACCCTCGGTTGGCAACTCAAAGATACGGACAAAAAAAGATTATCAGGACTTTATTTGAAGTTTATCTCGAAGCCATTAATCGGGATGATCTTAGTTTTATTCCAGCCCGTTTTGTGAAAGAATTCTTAGAGATCAAAACCAAAGAAGATCGGGGTGAAAATAAAGATCAAGAAAAAACCCGTATGGCAGTAGATATTGTAGCTAGTTTAAGTGAAGCAGAAACAGTACTTCAGTATCGCCGTTTAACGGGAATTGCTCAAGGTTCTTTTCTTGACTACTGGGATTAGCGAAAAGATACCTTTTTTTCTAACCAATTAGTAAGCAAAGTTGGTAATTTCTTTTTTACCCAACGTAATGCTATGATCCGCACGACTGGTTTAGACATAGTAGCGACCGCTTTCATAAAGCCATTGAGGGGTTGTTTATGAAATTTTTTATTGACTAGGTTGATAGAACCAATATCATAAAGACAATCTATAATTAGCTTTAGGGTAACTTCTTCCCTTTCTACTAACTGCTGTAAGAGCAAGAATATATCTCTGAGTCTCTCTTTTTTTCTCCGCTCTTCTTCAGATTTAGTAAGTTCTTCTTGAGAAACTTTTTGTACTTCTATGGATTTATCTGGATAGGTAAGCATTCAGGTGTCTTTTTAATATCTAGAGGTTTTCAATAGATAGGTAGTATAAATATATTGAAGTCTATTTATGAATAATAACTATGAATGGTTTTGATTTATCATTCAAATAATTATTAGTTGAATTTACAGTTAAACACCATCAATATAACCTATATTTTGCCAAAAAATATTCATAGACAAATATAATTTTTTGGTAAACTTAGATATTTTTCTGATAAAAAGCATTTAAACTGTCAAAAATCAATATAGAGAAGTTTAAATGGTTGGGAAAAAACTGTTCCATCGACATATACTTGTTGAGTAGGATAATTCTGCAAAACCTCTAGTAAAGAAACTCTGCTATCTTCACTCGCAGATTGTACTAGTGAGCCACGTAAAGCCTCAACACTAGCACGTTTTGATTTAGGATGAATTCTTTTGCTAATTTCTCCTAGAAAAAAGTTCCCTGGTATAGTATTTAACACGTTCGCCATCCAAATCGCTTCTAAGGGAAACTCTTGATTCAACACATAACGAGCAAATTGGGGATTTTGTTGACTAAAATTAAAGACAAATTTTAGAGAGGGAGAGGTTTTACCTGTATCAGCAAAGTTTTCTAACTCTTCTACAGAAATTGACTGAGACGCAACCCCATGATAGATGACTATTTCCTCTGCTGCCATGATAGTAGGAGTATTTATTCCCGTAATTATACTGATGCCCAGACTATACTTGAGAAGTAGGAAAAAAATTTTTGGTGTAAATAATTTATTAAAGAGGCTCATTGTTTTTACTTAGCGAAATTAGTCAGTGAGAAATTGATTCTTGAGATTTATCTCAACTTTTCTAGTACTGCTAATTACGATAAATCTGGTGTAATGATGCACAATGTCAACTTTAGGTAAATGCTCCAAATCATAGTTTGTCCAAAAGAAACAAAAAGATTCCAGGATTGATAAAAATGTCAATAAAAAATCGATCTCCTTATTCTCATTTTGCTGAAAATGCCAAGCTCAAATTATTATGTATAGTAGAATTGAGTTATCGATAAATATCTCTACAATGTCCAATTTAGTGAATGGTAATGGTTTTTTCCTGTTCACGATAAGAATAAATAACTCGATAATCTCCAGTTCTTAGTTTAACTCTCTTCCGTAATTCATCCCGCCACTAAAGTGAGACTTCTTACGGAAGAGAGTTAAATATATGGGTAAAGTTCCTGAAGATTTAGCTGTTATTCTATGAGAATAGAAAATCTTAAAACTGCTCATAATGCCCCCCAATCGCCAAAATATAGATATATTGTTCGTCAAATTTATAGATCAAGCGATCCTTTGAAGACAATCTTCTTGACCAAAGTCCTGACAAGTTATGCTTTAGGGCTTCTGGTTTACCAGTTCCTGAAGCTGGATTACCTCTCAGCATTTCCTTGAGAAGCTTGCAGAGATTTTTATGCAGCTTAGGATTTTTTTCTCTTAATTGCTCATAAACTAACCAAGTCTTTCCTTCAAATATTAACGATCTCATCTATTTCTTTATTCGTAGGTGAATACCCTTGATGCGCTCTATGAGTTGTTAATGACTCAGCAATTTGCTGCATTAAACTTTGGTTTTGCAGCACATATAAAGTTTCTTGTTCTCGTTCCCAATCTTCTGCACTAATAACCACAAAGTCTTCGCCATGACGACGAGTTACTTTTAAAGGCTGATGTCTCTCGATAACTTGTTCCACAAAGTATTTAAGCTTCTCTCTAAATTGGTTAACGCTAATACTATTCATTACTCTTGCCTCTTAATGTACGGGATTACCGTACATCTTATCTTAACCATCAATTCTCTCAAGTAAAAAATTATCTTAAAAAGCTCGATCGCGCTGTTATAAATGTATATTTACAGTAGTTTATGATCAACTCGATCGCTCTAAATATTAAATTGAGAAAAGCGATCGCCTTAAAATATAAATACAGTTAACCTGCAACATTTGTGTTGCTAAATCCGATGACTGCTACTACTCAAAAAAATAGTTACTCCTTTGTAGAATACCTCAAATATGAAGACGACCCCGATAATCGTTATGAATTAGTAGACGGCAAACTTGAATTAATGAATCCTCCAACTTTTCGCCATATTTTAATTTGTGATTTTATTCGAGATGCCCTCAAAGCAGAAATAAATCGACTCCAACTTCCCTGGTTAGCAATTCGAGAAGGAGGAATTAGGACGGGTTGGCGTAAATCCCGCATTGCAGATATATATGTAGTGACAAGAGAACAGGTAATAGGTTCGTTAGATGAATCGGGAGTCTTAGAAACCTCTCCTTTGTTGGTAATAGAAGTGGTAAGTCCTGATTCGATTAAAAGAGATTATCGTTACAAAAGATCTGAGTATGCAGCTTTGGGTATTAATGAATACTGGATTATCGATCCCCTCGAACAAAAGGTAACAATTTTGGTTTGGGAAGAAGGCTTATATGAAGAAACTGTTTTTAGCGCAGCAGAAGAATTAGTTTCTCCTACTTTTTCGGAGCTAAAATTAACACCCCAACAAATTTTTACCACTGAAAATATTTAAGGCGATCGATCTTAAGTAAAAGATTGTTTTCAAAAGCTCGATCGGCTTATTCTAGTTAAAATTAAAATATTCTCTAAAGCAAAGCAATTTGGTAGATTATTGAGGAAAAAGCCATGTCTGAAATAATGACTTTTGCCGAAATGAAACTAAAATATGATGGTGAATGGGTTTTAATTAGCTACACAGAAACAGATGAAAATCTACAAGTTTTAACAGGAAAGGTATTAGCTCATTCTCCTAATAAAGAAGATATATATCATGCTCTTGAGTCTGTTGCAGATCAGCCATTAGCTATTGAATATATGGGTGAAGTGCCTGAAGATTTAGCCTTTATTCTATGAGTACAAAAAAGATTTATCGTCTACAACGACAAAAAGATTTACTCTGGTTAAGAGCAGCAATAGGACGAAATCAAAATATTACTCTATTGGTAAGGTTATTAGTAGATACAGGAGCTAGTTATACTGTAATACCTATTCCCATTCTGCAAAGATTAGGATGTAATTTAAACAAACCATTACGCACAACAATGATTGTAACAGCCAATGGCGCGATCGAAGTTCCTATTATAGCTGTGCCTTGGTTTAATTGTTTGGGAATTAAAAAAGAAAATTTTCCTGTGGTTGGATTAGACTTACCAGTGAGTTCTTTTACTAATGGTTTGCTGGGAATGGATTTTCTTAGAGAGGTTAAAGCTGTAATTGATGTAGCTAAAGGAGAAATTAAGTTAGAAAATAAGAGTGGTTGAAGGGTCTTATCTAGAATCGAGTTAAGTTATGTTGAGTCAATTTATCGATCTTAAGTAAAAGATTGTTTTCAAAAGCTCGATCGCCCTGTTAGGAATGTAAAATAATCATGGATTATTCTTTTGTCGATCGCTTTTTTTGAGACCAAGAAAAAAATTAAAAGTTAAAAAATTTCGAGCAGACAAATAAGATGGTTAAAGCAACAGGACATCGTTATATAGTTACCGATTCAGAAATATTAAACGGAGAACCAATTATTGCTAACACTAGAACACCTGTTAGAACCATTGTCGAAATGTGGCGTAGTGGAACTGCACCTGAAGAAATTTCCCTAGGATTACCTTACTTAACTTTAGCTCAAGTATTTGATGCTCTTAGTTATTACAGTGATAATCAAGCACAAATCAATAACTATATTGAATTAAATCGAATTCCTCATAACTCGATTGACCCTCTAGTTAAATAAAAAATGAGTCGTTTATTTATTGAGCTTTATCTTGATATCGTCTAAACTAGCTACAATTAAAATATTCTCTCAGACATCTTTGCAACACGGCTTAAATATTTAAAATGTCTACATCCCAAATAGAAAACTATTTTAATTTTCTTGCTCCTGATGATATTCGTTTAAAAGACACAAGAATTGGTATTGAAACTATACTTTCTGAGTATATCGATCGCGGTTTAACTCCAGAAGAAATTGCTCAAACTTATCCATCCTTAACTCTAGAACAAGTTTATGCGACAATTCTTTACTATCTTCAGAATCGCGATCGTATTAGTGATTATCTGCAAAATTGGAGAGAACATGGCAATAAAATGAGAGAACAACAACGACTCAATCCTCCGCCAGTGTCACTTAAACTAAAGCAATTAAGAAGAGAGAGAAGCAAGGCAAAAAAATAAATGACTTTGCAATACTTAATTGATGAAAATGTAAATCCTATTTATCCTCAACAAATTCGACGACAAGAATTAAGTATTGTAGTAAAAGTAATTGGTGAATTAGATACACCTCCTAGAGGTACTCTCGATCCAGAAATTCTTTGTTGGTGTGAAGAATATAACTTTATACTGGTGACTAATAATAGAACTTCTATGCCAGTTCATTTATCAGATCATTTATCTCAAAATCGTCATATACCTGGTATTTTTATTCTTAATCCTAATTTGAGTGTTGGGGAAAATTTAGAAGAATTAATCTTAGTTGCTTTAGCTTCTGAAAAACATGAGTATCAAGATCGTATAGTATATCTTCCTATACCATAACTATTTTCTTCTCGATCGATCTTAAGTAAAAGATTGTTTTCAAAAGCTCGATCGCTTGAGGATTGGATTTATTTTAATCTATATTTACCATTTTGAAGGATTATGGGGATATATTTGGTCTATTTGCCAAGTTACAGGATTGTGGGTTATGTATTGGCGAATTTTATCCATTGCATCTGAATTACGAATAATGTGTTCGTAGTAATTGCGTTGCTATAATCTTGTTCCAGGGGCATTCCGCAGAATATTAATTTTTTTGGTTGTAATTGATTTGAAACCTGCCATCAACGATGACAATGATTTTGGTTTCATCCGTGGTAACGAAACATCCCGTAGGGGCGAACAGCCGTTCGCCCCTATGGTATTTTTATTAATAATGACGATGCCATGAAAATGATTAGGCATGACAACCCATGTATCCAATTCGATTTCTTGTCTAATTACCGACGATTTTTGCCATTCATCGGCAATAATTGCACCATATTGATTCAAAATCATCTGTCCATCAATAATATCGCCAAATATACATTGCCGTTGTTCCGCACAAAGGGTGATAAAATATGCCCCTGCTTGGCTATAATCGTATCCTGGTAATCGGATTGACTGCCTGTGGTGTATGTCGGGGTTGTATTTCATTGGTTTTGATTATTTATCGTTGTGCGTTGTCAATTAATCGTAGGGGCGAACGGTGAAGCAGCGCGGTCTTGGGGGTCTCCCCCATGAGCGACTGCCGAACCCTAAGGGCCGTTCGCCCCTACAGGATTTATCGGTGATTACCATGATGGTGTGAAAATTGATATTGAAACTATACTTTCTGAATATATCGACGCGGTTTAACTCCAGAAAAAATTGCTCAAACTTATCCATCTTTAACTCTAGAATAAGTTTACGCCACAATTCTATACTATCTTCAAAATCGCGATCGTATTAGTGATTATCTGCAAAAGTGGAGAGAACATGGCAATAAAATGAGAGAACAACAACGA
>JASJDI010000234.1 GCA_030065155.1 Xenococcaceae cyanobacterium MO_188.B29 | reverse complement strand
CCAGAAAGCCAAGGTTAGCCTGGGCGACCTCGCCGAGACAGTCTCGATGTCATTAGCCTGACTTTTTGTGGCGAGTCCTCCCAGACTTATTGAGAAGGTTCCTCACCAAGAGAAGGAAAGGGAAAAATCACCTGTGTAATTAATTTTGTTTAGGCACTTATTATTCCCATTGGCTACAATCAACAGGTTTTTGGGGATCGGAAGTTTTGTCTTGTCGGAGTCGATCTATATATTGCTGATTAGCTTGTCGATCGACTATCCATTTCCTTTGCTCTCGATCCCACTCCCCTTTATAAATAGCGTGATACCAGTAACAAGCGGATTTAATTTGAGAGGGAGAAAGATGTTTGGCATCAATTAAATTGGCACGGAACAGATTAGCTTTTTCAAGGTTAGCGCGATGAAAATAAGCATGAGAGAGTTGAGCCTTCTCCAGGTTAGCATTAGAAAGGTCGGCACGAAAAAAGTAAGCGTGGACAAGATTAGCACCACCAAGATTAGCATGGGCAAGGTTAACATGATAAAGGTGAGTATCTTCTAAGTTAGTACCTTGTAGATCGGAACTGTGAAGATCGGCATGAGAAAGGTTACTCCTTTCAAGATGAGCCTTTTCGAGATGAGCATTATTGAGATGAGAACTTTCCAAATGAGTATGTTCGAGGTGAGCATTATTGAGATGGGAGCTTTTCAAATTAGCCTTTTCGAGATGAGCTTGTTCGAGATGGGTATTCTTGAGTTGAGAATTTTCCAAATTAGCCTTTTCGAGGTGAGCTTGTTCGAGATGAGTATTATTGAGACGAGATGACTTTAGACTTTTATGAGCTTTGACCAGTGTTTCTAAAGCAGAAATAATTTGAGAGCACTTATTCTTTAAAGAACAATCTTGAACTAATTTTTGAGCAGCCACTAGTTGGAGTTCGCGCCATAAGAAAAAGCCAGACACAGTTGTCAATAAGCAGGTAAAAATAAGCAAAGTAAAGCTATGATTACGAAGCTTTTTGCTACTTCTAGGGGATAAATCTTTAGCTAATTTAGATCGATCGATCTTCATTTGAACATCACCAATCTTTTTAGGGAGATACTGAAAAGGATGAGGACTGTAGTTAATTATACTCTATTTTTTTAGCTAGAGGGAAAAGGTTGACAATTTGCAATGAGGAGATGCAATCGTTCATCCGTCTAAGTAGAATTTGTAAAATTCAGATGTTTTTAACACATAATCTTTATATAGCCAGGAATTTAGGCATTATAGAATACTTGTAATTAAGATATTTCATTTTGATTAAGAATGTTTATTTCCTCAAAAAACTATCTAGTTTTGCTTTTATCAGTTTTGCTTATTTATGGTTGCAATGCCAATACTTCGGAGCGAAATACGACTCAGAAGATAAAAACTGCTTCCCATACACAAGCAAGCCAAGCAGAAATTCAAGCCACAAAACCCCAAGCAAATCCTTTTGAGAGTAAAAACTATCCCCAATCTGACTGTGGAGATCCTTTACCTCAAGATGAAGAATCCTATCCAGTCACCTATTATCCTGTCTATGCTGAGAATGTAGGTAATAACCTTAATTTAATTCGCTCTCAGTTGTGCCAAGATGCCTTTGCTAAAGTTCTACCCGATTCGGCAAAAGTAATACAAGTAGCATCATTTCGTAGTCGAGAACGAGCAGATTTGTTTAGGCAATTTTTAGCTCAAAGAACTAGCGGTAAAGGATTAGTCGGAAAACCTTCTACTATAGGAGTTGCTCCTTAACTTGACAGAAAAATTAGTTAAATATACTGACTATACTAGTAGTCTGTTAAGGTTGACAATTAACTAAAAGCCGAAACCTTGATGGGATTATGTTATTCAGGGAAGCGATTAAAGTTCAGAAAGATTAATATCCTATCGCTCCCAAATCAGGACTTAGCAAGTTTTGATTTTTAAAACTATTTATACATATGTCAATTTGTTCTTCGGTAAGATGACCATCTTTCATTAAATATTTACAACGCTCTTCCATCTCTGAATAATTAGATTCCTTAATTACACTTAAGTCAGATAAAAATGTTGCTTTATCTATCCAGCCTGCTTCTTGAGCCTTATCTGTACTTTTAGTGAGTGCTTTGGCTAATTTTCGGGCAGATTTTCTATAGTTGGGATAATTTTCCTTGATTTCTTCCGGACTTCTATTCCATAAAAAATAACAAGCTTGTCCTTGAATAACTTTATCCCTTTCACTAAGCTGGAACAAATCTGTTTTAAATACTGCTTCACAAAATTGTAATTGTGCTATCTGTTTTTCAATATATGCTTCTGCGACAGAAAGGGTTTTTTCTTCTTGTTGTTGAGCTTTTGTAACCATGCAACCCGTTAAGTCAATTAAGACCAGTAAAAGAACTAGCTGAAATATTCTCTTCATGCTTACTTCATAATTCATCACCTTTAACTTGACACATTTATAATTCATATGTAGCGATCATTGTCACTAATAATAAGTGAAATGAACAACAGCAGAAGTGAAACAAGATTTAACTGGCTATCTGGATTGACTTGATTCTTGGGAATTTGAAAAAGTTCTATTTATCTATCGTTGGGGTTGTTCATAGAGGAGTGTGAAATTATTGGAGGGCATATCAATTTTTTCCTTGAGATTTAGCCTGTATTTTTGTGCAGACAAGGTGATATCTGCAATATCCTTAAGTCCCCATTCTGGTACTCCATAGGAGATAAGTTTTTTATCAAATTCTTCGTTTGAAGTTGTTGTATACTTACCATCTACTTTAAATGGGCCGTAAATAAAGAGAGAGCCACCATTACGTAGTAGGCTCGCTGCACACTTCATCATTCCATCTGCAATGGAAATTGGAGCAACTTGGAAAATATTAATGCAAAATATAGCGTCAAATTTTTTCCCTGCTACACTTGACCAGGTTGACGGTTGAGTTAGATCTAACTTGATGGGAGGATAAACATTTTTAGCTTCTGCCTTTTGGTTCAATTGTCTGATGTTTTCAAATACTTCTTCATTTTGATCTGAGGGCTGAAAATTAAGTTGCTGGAAATGATTTGCGAAGTAGTTGATGTGCATACCACTACCAGAAGCCAATTCTAATACTTCCCCTGGATTTTTGGGTAGTCTTTCCTTGAACAGTTCCAAAATTGAATTGCGATTGAGAGCTCCTGCCCAAGCCACATAAGGACTTAGTGGATGTGGGTCGAGTGGTGGTTTTTCTAATGGCGACATTGGATACTTACTCCTTGATAATTGAAGGTTTTACAAATCAAAGCTAGGAATCCTAAATTCACTATAGAATAAAGCTCTTGCCAAAGTAAATTCTAAATTTACTCCAAGATTCATCCGATGAGATAACCAAAAATCTAATGATAAAACTGTTGACTATGAAAACGGGCATAACGACCATGATGAGCAAGTAATTCTTCGTGAGTACCCGATTCAACAATTTTTCCCTTTTCCAGAACCAAAATTCGGTTAACTCGGCGTACTGTTGCCAAACGATGAGCAATTACAAATACGGTTCGCTCTTCCATAATGCGCTCTAAAGCCTCTTGTACGAGAGCTTCTGATTCTGAGTCTAAAGCAGAGGTGGCTTCGTCTAAAATAAGAATGCGGGGATTGAGAAGTACGGCACGAGCGATCGCGATTCTTTGTCTTTGTCCTCCTGAAAGGTTTACCCCTCGTTCTCCTACATAAGTATAGTAACCTTGGGATAGAGCAGTAATGAATTGATGGGCATTAGCAATTTTAGCTGCTTCTTTTACCTGTTCTAGATTAAATTCTGTTTGACCAAAAGCAATATTCTGGGCAATTGTACCAGAAAATAGAAGAGTTTCTTGAGGTACTATGCCTATTTGTTTCCGTAAACTTTTGAGAGTAACATCTTGAATATTAATACCATCAATTAAGATTTTTCCTCGATCGAGATCGTAGAAACGGGGTAATAAATTGACTAGAGTCGATTTTCCTGCACCAGATTCTCCTACTAAGGCAATGGTTTCTCCTGGTTGAGCCATTAGGTTAATATCTTGGAGTACGGGTTGCTCTGAATTATAGCTAAAGTTAATCTGACTATATTCTACTTTTCCTGTAACTACAGGTAGTGGGATCGCGTCTGATTTTTCAACTATTTTGGGTTTAAGCTCCAAGAGTTCAAAAATGCGATCGATGGAAGCTTGTCCTTGTTTAAATTGATTATAGTTAGCAGTAGTAATGGAAATAGGATTAATTAATAAAGCCACTCCAGCTATATAACTAACAAATTCACTACCCGTTAAGTTTTCTTGACTAATTTGCCAACTACCCAGGAAAAATAGAAAAATAACACTTAAAGCTTCCAAGAAACCAACTACCACAAACTGAATAGCTTTAACTTTTTCGGCTAATAGTTTTGCTTGTCGATTGGCTTCTGCTTCTTGAGCAAAACGTTCAATTTCATAATCTTCTGCTGCTAAAGCTTTCACTAAGCGAATACCACTAAATACTTCTGTCAGTAAGGAAGATAAATTAGAGATTTTGTTTTGACTACGGCGAGAAAATTTTAGTAATTGTTCCCCAAAAATACCAATTAAAACCGCCATTAAAGGAGCAACAACAAGAGTAGCTAAAGTTAATTGCCAGTTGAGATAAAACAGATAACCCAAAACTACAATTAACTGCAAAATGCAAGGAACAAATTGATGAAAAAAGTTATTAACTACTTCCCCAATGCGATCGATCTCTTCTGTTAACCGATAAGCTAGATCCCCTGTTTTAGCTACTTCAAAATAATTGAGACTAAGCCTTTGTAGATGAGCATAAACCAATTGGCGTAAGTCTAAAGCAATCTTTAAAGCTGCTTTTGCCATTAAAGTATCTTGTCCATACTGTACTATACCTTGCAGTAAAAAAGCGATCGCTGCTGCTATAGCAAGATGCGCGGTTTTGTTGATATCTCCCTGTCCAATAGAGTTGGCTATTTTCCCTGCTAATTGAGCGAGGATGGGCCAAAAGAAAGTATATACCAGAGTACAAACCAAAGCTTGAGTAATGGTAGGAAGTTGGAGACGGATATAGGGAATAAGTTGCCAGTAACTAGAACGATTGTTCAAATCTATTATTTAGTAAGTCTTGGTAATAGATATGTTATCGGATTTGGAACGAAAGCAAAAGCAATGATTATAGCCAGGGAATGAATTCCCTGTCTCAGTATATTAAGTCCGTTTAAACGGACTTTAGGTTTAAGCCATGAAATTGATTTCATGGTGATTTATAAGCTGAAACCATTTAATCAATTTAATGCTTAGTTGAATTGCTCATAATATATATAATTTAGGCGGATCGTCATTATGTTCAATTCTTTCTAGTATAGAAATCGCCGTATTTTGTTGATGATGAATTTTTTGATTGTGGACATAAGTAATCGCTTTATCTAATTGTTTACCACCTAAAGAAAAAACTCCGTAACCTTCTTGCCAAATGAATTTGGGAGGAGCGGAAAAATTTTGATTTAGGTAATGTGAACTACTACCTTTAATACGTTTAACAAATTCTGCGATCGCAATTTTCGGAGGGATAGAAGCAATGACATGAACATGATTTTCTGTACCATTGATAGCATGAATAATACAATTTAACGAATCAGCCTTGCTAACAATATAAGGATAAAGTCTAGCTTCACGTTTACTATCAATTAACGGTTGTCTGTTTTTTGTTCCCCAAACCAAATGATAATACAAACGCCATAAAGCCATATTGATTCAATTGCGATTGCTCTTGCCTAAAACTAGACACCCAGTCAGAGAATAAATTCCCTGACTGATATTTTAAGTCGGTTTAAACCGACTTGGTATTTAAGCCATGAAATTGATTTGATGGTGATTTTACATTCTTTCAATGACGGAAATACCTAATAAAGATAATCCTAACTTGATAGTACGAGCAGTTAGATCTGCTAGAACTAAGCGAGAAGTACGCGATGGTTCATCTGCTTGTAAAATAGGACAGCGATCGTAAAATTGATTGAATTTTTGACTTAATTCAAATAGATACTGACAAAGGCGATTAGGCAGTAAATCTTTCTCTACTTCTGTAATTACTTCTCCTAGTTGCAAGATATGTTTGGCTAAAGTAATTTCTGTTGCTTCTTGAAGCAGTATTTGTGTATCTGTTGTCAACTTGGTAAAGTCAATATTCCCCTTACGACTAATCCCCTGGACTCGCACATAGGCATAAAGTAAATAGGGTGCAGTATTGCCTTGGAGAGCCAGCATTTTTTGATAACTAAATTTGTAGTCGGAAGTACGATTTTGACTTAAATCAGCATATTTTACGGCACTGATGCCAACTACTTGAGAAACTCGATCGATAAATTCTTCTGTTTCTTCTCTTTCTTCTTGTTGTAGTCTAGTTTCTAAATCTTTACGGGCAAGAGTAATAGCTTTATCTAGTAACTCTTTTAGTTTAATTGCTTCTCCAGAGCGAGTTTTTAATTTTGTGCCGTCTTCTCCTAAAACTAAACCAAAGTAAGCGTGAATAAATTGGTGATTTTCTGTAATCCAACCTGCTCGTTTGCCTACTTGAAAAATTTGAGCAAAATGGCTTCTTTGTTCTGAACCAACGGGATAAATTACCTGTTGCACTTTATCTACATTAACTCGATAGCGAATGGCAGCTAAATCAGTTGTGGCATAGTTATAACCTCCATCAGATTTCTGCACAATTAGAGGTAGAGGCTCTCCTTCTCTGTTGGTAAAATCCTCTAGAAAAACACATTTTGCTCCATCGCTTTCTTCTAGCAAACCTAGTTTTTCTAACTCAGTTACTATCTCTGGTAAAAAAGGATTATAAAAAGATTCTCCTCGTGCTTCAATTTCAGGAGAAAGTCCCATCAGATCATAAATCTTTTGGTAAGAACGACTAGATAATTCACAGACAATTTTCCAAGCAAGTAGAGTTTCTCGATCTCCTGCTTGCAGTTGAACTACCGAAAGTCGAGCAGCTTCACGAAAGTTTTCATCTTCGTCAAATCTTTTTTTTGCCTGGCGATAGAAGGTGGATAACTCTCCTAAATTTAGTTCTTCTGTGGTTGTCAAAGCTTCTGGATAGGCTTCTTTAAGATAGGCAATGAGCATGCCGAAGGGAGTTCCCCAATCACCGATATGACTAATGCGTAAAACATCATGACCTACAAATTCCAGGATTCGCGCTAAACAATCCCCAATAATAGCTGAACGCAAATGACCAACATGCATTTCTTTAGCAACATTAGGACTAGGATAGTCTACTATTATTCTTTGAGGCGATCGAACTGGTTCAATTCCCAGGCGATTGTCTGTTTGAATAGTAGTAAGTTGGGTTGCCAGGTAGGTAGGTTTAATCGTGAAGTTAATAAAACCAGGCCCTGCTATAGTGGGAGTCTCACAGAAATTATCTACTTTAAGATTCTCGACTATTTTCTCAGCTATGCTTCTGGGGGCTATTTTAAGTTTTTTGGGTAGAGATAAAGCCACATTAGATTGATAGTCGCCAAATTTGGGATTGCTGGCGGGGACAACTAAAGGAGCGCTACTAGTTAATTCTGTGCCAAAAGCTGAAACTAAAGCTTCACTAACTGATTTTTTAAGCTGTTCGAGTAAAGATTGCATACTGTGATAATTCTGCCAAATCTAGAAGTTTCTTGATTAATAAACCCAATAGGAGTATAGCAAGGGAATTGCCAGCCTCCTAACTCCTAAGTCTAAAGTTCTAGAATAAATTAAGTTTCCCGCCTTAGTTAAAAGTCGTAATATCAGAATAAGCAAAACATATAGATTTTAAGTAATTACGTCAAATCAGAAAGCGCGATCGACTGTCTCAAACTAACAAAGGTAATTTACTAAGATTGTTTAAAGGTTGTATATACTTTGGAAACTTGCTTGTATTATAAATGACATATGAATAAATTAACTCTTTGTAGTTATTCTTATGCACTTACCTCAACTACCAGGCTTGGATCGCTCTTCTAGCCAATTTCTGTATATGCTTCTTTTTATGCTCATCATCATCAGTTTTCTTTAGAATATAAGCGATCGCCTGCTTATCTGCTGACTAAATTTTGGCTTAATTAGTCTAAGAACAAATTTACTTATGCTCAAAATTTCTGCATTAAAATCACTTTTTTCTCATAAAACTCCTTTGGCATGGTCACAGTTATCTCACCAGAAAATCCGCTTATTAATAGCAATTACAGGGGTTGCTTTTTCTAATATTTTAATTTTTAGTCAGTTAGGCTTAAGAGCATTATTATTTGATGGGATTACTTTAGTTCCAGAAAACCTTAATGGCGATCTTTTTCTCCTTGCTAAATACGCTCGCAATATTAGAAGAAGTTCTTTTCCGTCAATTTATCTCTACCAAGCAGATGCTATTGCTGGGGTGGCTTCTGCTAGTCCTCTCTATACTAGTGAGGGAGGATGGGTCAATCCCCAAGCTTTAGAGTCATCAGAGACTAATTCCCAAGATACTAATTCTTATGCTAGTTATGTCAAAATTTTGGTCTTTAATACTGCTCAACCAATTTTTACATCGCCAGAAATTAATCAGCAACTAGAAAAACTAAATGCTCCCAATAGTATATTATTCGATCGCCTGGGACAAGACCAATTAGGAGAAGTTCCTCAGTTATTTTCTCAACAAGGAACAGTAACCTCTCTGATGGATAACCAAAGAATGCAGGTAGTGGGATTATTTAGTATAGGTAGTACGTTTTGGGATAGAGGACATATTATCATGAGCGACTGGAATTATGGTCGTTGGAGGGGTCAAGATAAGTTGGACAAAGCATCATTAGGGATTTTAACCTTAGAAGCAGGAGTCGATCCGCAGCAAGTGATCGAAATTATTCAAAATAATCTGGGGAGTGAAGTCAAAGTTCTCACAAAAGAAGAATTGATCCAAGGAGAAAAAGACTACATTGCTGAATTTCCTGAAGGAAAAATTCTTAACTTTGGTGCTGCTATTGGTTTTATTGTCGGTATAGTAATTGTTTATCAAGTACTCTATACTGATGTCAGCGAACATTTACCTGAATACGCTACTCTAAAAGCAATGGGTTATAGCGATCGCGCTTTACTAGAAGTAGTTTTACAAGAAGCTTTAATTTTGGCAATTTTAGGTTTTATTCCTGGTTTTTTTGCTTCTTATGGTGTTTATCAATTACTCGAAGCTGCCACCAAAATTCCTCTAGTGATGCGAACTGATGTTGTTATCCAAGTATTTATTTTAACTATAGTTATGTGCGTTCTTTCAGGCGCGATCACTGTGAATAAACTCCGTGCTGCCGATCCTGCGGATATTTTTAGGTAATAATGGGATGCTTGATAACTACTACATAGCTAAGCTGAAACTCTATTAAACTCTAAAGTAGAGTTAATACATCTTAAAAAAAACTAAATCAGTAATCTCAAACCCGCTATCAGCAATAAAACTAAAGTAATACGTTTAAACATAAGGGATTTAATTTTTGTTGCTAGCATTATTCCTAACCATAACCCCAAAGCATAACCAGGAAGACTATAAATAGCAAACCTACCTACAGATACAGTTATGTTTCCATGCCAGCCATGAGCGATCGCTGCGAGGGAAGAACTAAAGAAAAATAAAGCAGTGAGATTGCCTTTAAACTCTTCGGGAGTCCAGCGACGACAATTACCATAGACAATTAGGGGAGGACCATTGATTGTATAAGCTCCGTTAAGAATTCCCGATGTACCACCAGAGATATATGCCCACAGAGAAGATTTTAAGCTAGGTAAAGCAAAATCGAACCAATCATAAAGAACATAACTGACAATTAAAATTCCTAATCCTTTTAAAGCTATAGCTTCAGGAATGCGATCGAGTAAAACAATACCTATCGGCGTAGTAATTAAAGAAGCAATGGTTAATCTTCCAACTTCTTTGAAGCTACAATCACGCCGATGATAGTACCAAATGACTATATTGCCGACAATACAGACTAGAGTAACTAAGGGTACTGAAGTGTGCAAACCCACAACTCCAGGTAAAAAAGACATAGCAACAATGGAAAAGCCAAAACCAGTTATGCTTTGAGCCAAAGCTGCCAGCAAAATAATGCTGCTAACTGCAATATATTCATTACCGTATAGATTCATCTATTTAAGAATGAGAACTGGACAGCGAGATAGACGTGCTACCCTTTCTGCCACTGAACCAAGTAAAAAGCGACTTACCCCCTTACGTCCATGGGAAGGCATAATGATTAAATCTGTCTTAATCTTTTCAGCATAATCAACAATTTTTGTACTGGGATCGCCAATTTCAACCTGAATTTTAATGCCTTCATAGCCCATTTCACTAAGCTTATTTTGCAGAAATTCTTGAACTTTTTGTTTGCGTTGCTTATCTTCAAGAGGATCTTCCGTAGCAACGGGATACTCTTGATTTAAGGGGGTAAGAACGTGAATTACCACTAGAGAGGAAGTATCTTCAACATATTCTCTGGCAGGAGCGATCGCTTGATAAGATAATTCAGAAAAATCAAGGGGAACTAGAACGGATTGTTTTCTAAGCCAACTCATAATTTCCTCTACTTATTTTCAGAAAGGATGTTGTCTCTGCTAGCATTCCACCAGATGTGAAACTATTCTATAGCTACTTAAATGATAACAATGTTGAATTAAACAACTTGTACTATGGATTGCTCATCACTGAAAGATAGCCAAGAAGGTTTTTAGTCGATATCAGACTAAATCCGATTAACGCAAGTATACTTTTAGCGATATAGTGAAAATACTTACTCTTTCTGTTTTGTCAATGGACAATTGATAATTGACAATTGATAA
>JASJDI010000013.1 GCA_030065155.1 Xenococcaceae cyanobacterium MO_188.B29 | reverse complement strand
GAAAATAATTCATTCTGAACTTCAGCAACTCCTTCGGTGCGCTTGCGAATACGCCGTAAGACGGCGATTCGGTCGCACCGCTCCTGAACTTCTATTTTCAAGACAGGTCTAAGGTAATAGTTGTGCCAAGCCTACACCGATAAAAGTAGCAACAGCATAACCTAAAATACCACAGAGAATTCCTGGGGTAACTAAATTATCCCACTTCCTTGCTGCTGCCATTGCTGCTGCTGTAGTCGATCCTCCCAAGTTAGCATTAGAAGCGATTAATAATTCCGCTAAGTTCAAATTTAATATTTTCCCGATTATCAATAAAACTAATAAATGAACTAGCACAATCATCGTTGCAAAAATAAATAAAATTGGAGCGACTCGAAAAACTACTTCGATATTTGCACTAGCACCAATTGTGGCAAAAAATATCCGCATAAAAAACATACCTATCTGTTCTGCGGAAACTATATTTTGTAGATCGTGAGGAAATATAGTTGCGAAGATTACCATAGTTATGGTTGTCCCGACAATTCCTGCTTGAGGATAACCCCACCAATTAGCCAAACCATAACCTAGGGTACAAGCAATTCCGCTAATTGCTAAGGATAGACTCATATCTAAGATTTTTAGTTCTTCTTTATTCTCAAAATCAAAGAAATTAACTCGTTTTTTACTCAATTTTGGTTCAGAATCTTGAGTTGCAAATATTTTTTGTATCCAGGTAATTGAGGGCAAAGAAAATAGCAATATAAGGTAGCCAGCTATTACTAAATTATTAACTGCTGCTCCAGCACTAAGTAAGTCTCCTGAGCGTAACTCTAGAGTTTTAGCAGTAGCAGCAAAATTTACAGAACCTCCTATATAGGCTGCACAAAAAGTACCTGCCAACTGTCGTCCTGATTCTCCTAGAGGAATTAAATAATAAGCTAAGACTGTACCGACAATTGTTCCGAATAATCCTAGTAAATAAGCAATCAGCGTAGAACCAGTTTCTTGCCAAATACGCCAAAGATCGGCTCTAAAAAGTAATAAAGGAATAGCTAAAGGTACTAAATAATTCCAGACTACATTGTAAGTAGAAGCCTGATCGGGAATCACTTTGAGATTAGAAAGAGTGAATGTTGCTAAAATCGTAACAACCACACCAGATATTTTTGTACCCCAGCGAGTTTTTTCTATCCATAAGCCATAAGCTGAGCTTAAAAGCAATATAGACCATAGAGCAAACTTTTGTTCGGGACTTATTAAAGCCATAATACTATCTGACTTTAGGCAAGAAAGTTATGGTTAAATGTTAGAATATTTTGACGATATAATGTGCGAGATAAGTCAATTAAAAAGTTTTTAGTCTTTAGTGATTAGTCATTAATAACCTCAACAAAATTAACTACACATTGGATTTGTTCTTTTTACCCCCTTCAACCAAGAAATTAATTTTGCACTACTACTTAGTTTTTATGAATAATCCCTGACTGCCGTAGCCTTAAATTTATCTGGAAAAAGAGTAATCAACCCAAAAATTATCGTCACAATAAAAGAAATAAAGATTACTTACAAGGCAAAAGTGTTATGGCTATAACTTTGTCTGCGCCAAAATCGATCGAATCTTACCTGGAAGACGAAGCAGAGTATTTATTGACCCATAAAGCAAAAATTTCCGCAGATTTATTACATTTACCTAGTCCAGATTTTATCGATCGCATCTTTGTACCAAGCGATCGCAACCCTCAAGTTCTTCGTAGTCTACAACAATTGTATGGAAATGGTAGATTAGCCAATACTGGTTATCTGTCAATTTTACCTGTAGATCAGGGCATTGAGCATTCTGGGGCAGCTTCTTTTGCTCCTAACCCTCTCTATTTCGATCCAGACAATATTGTCAAATTAGCTTTAGAGGGTGGATGTAGTGCTGTAGCTACGACTTTAGGAGTTTTGGGCATGGTGTCTCGTAAATATGCCCATCGTATCCCTTTGATTGTCAAACTTAATCATAATGAATTGTTAACCTACCCCAACCAATATGACCAGATTATGTTCGCTAGTGTCGAACAAGCTTGGAATTTGGGGGCGGTAGCAGTGGGAGCAACTATCTATTTTGGTTCTCCTGAATCAACTCGTCAAATTCAAGAAGTGAGTCGTGCTTTTGCCCGCGCCCACGAATTGGGAATGGCAACTATTCTCTGGTGTTATCTACGGAATAATGTCTTTAAACAAGATCGAGATTATCATGTAGCAGCAGATTTAACTGGACAAGCTAATCATCTTGGTGTGACTATAGAGGCTGATATTATCAAACAAAAATTACCAGAATGTAATGGTGGTTATGCAGCCGTAAATCAAGCTACTGGAGATAAGTACGGTAGAACTAATGAAAAGATTTATAGTGAGTTATCTAGCGAGCATCCGATCGATTTAACTCGTTACCAAGTTCTCAACTGTTATGCTGGACGCAGTGGTTTGATTAATTCTGGTGGGGCTTCTGGTAAGAATGATTTTGCAGAAGCAGTTCGCACTGCGGTAATTAATAAACGGGCTGGGGGTTGTGGTTTAATTTCTGGACGAAAAACTTTCCAACGCCCCTTGGAAGAAGGTATTAAGCTTTTCCACACTATCCAAGATGTATATCTTTCACCTGAGGTGACTATTGCCTAATATTGTAGTTCTCAATTTAAAGGAGATAGACTCTAATACCCCGATTTTTGTTGATAGCTAATGATGAACCCGAAGGGCAAATGGCTAATTGAGTTATCCTTCATCTATTGTGAGCAAAGCTATAATGTTTTAATTCTTGGCTTATAAGCGATCGGCTTCGCTGGCTCGGAACGAGATCGCAGTTATCAATCTAAGTATTGATTTGCTATTGTATTATGGCAACTGTTATGTATGGTAGTAAATTTTATCGATATATACCGAGGCACAAGAGCGATCGCTTTTATTTCATTCTTATGAATACTCAAGTAGGATTTATTCTCAAGGTAGTGATTTTATCAGCAATATTATCTTTTGTCATTAAAGACGAAGGTAAATTGATTCCCCTAACTCCCACTAATCTAAATGCTATCATCGTAGTCTTGTTACCGACTCTTATTTTGAGCTTAATTTTAGGTTGGCGATGGAAAAAGAACAAACTAAATCAAGATTATTTCTAAAGATAAACTGAAATAGCAGGAGTTTTTGAGGGTGAATTTAGGCAGTTGGATTGGTTTTGTCGTTTTGTTTCTCTGTTTGTATGTACTTTGGCAAATCAAGCAACTGGTATTGCTCTTGTTTACTGCCGTTATTTTTGCCAATTCTTTAAATATTTTAGTAAAAAAATGGCAGAAATTGGGTATTAAGCGGGGTTATGCGGTTTTTCTATCTATTTTAATTCTCTTCACTATCTTAATCGGCTTTTTCTGGCTAATTGTGCCATCTTTTGTTGCTCAATTTGAAGAACTAATTTTATTAGTTCCTCGGGGTATAGATGAACTGTTAACTTGGTTAGATTTTCTTTATAGTCGTCTCGACCCTAATTTAATAACCTTATTGCCAGATGCAGAAGAACTAAGACAACAACTTCAACCCTTACTGAATCAAATTTTAGGGGGTGGATTTGTCTTGTTTCGGAACTCTTTAGCAGTTTTGCTCAACATGCTGCTGCTGTTGGTATTAACGGTTATGTTACTGGCAGATCCTTCGTCTTATCGTCAAGGATTCATCCGCTTATTTCCTTCTTTTTATCGCCGAAGAATAGATGAAATTTTATTTCTTTGCGATGAAGCTCTACAGGGATGGCTCATCGGTATTTTATTTAATATGGCTGTTATTACTGTTTTTAGTTTTATCGGCTTATTAATTTTGGGGATTCCTCTGGCTTTAGCTCAAGCTGTATTAGCAGGAATATTAACCTTTATTCCTAATTTGGGGCCTACTCTGAGCGTAATTTTTCCCATGACTATTGGTCTTATTGAAGCACCGTGGAAACCTTTGGCAGTATTGGGTCTTTATATAGGTATTCAGCAAATAGAAAGTAATTTTTTGACTCCGTTAGTAATGGCAAAACAAGTATCTTTACTGCCTGCAATTACTTTATTAGCGCAAATATTTTTTGCGACCTTTTTTGGTTTTTTAGGTTTATTTTTAGCTCTTCCCCTCACAGTAGTTGGTCAAGTGTGGTTTAAAGAAGTCTTAGTCAGAGATGTTCTCGATCGCTGGCAAGATTCCCCAATTATCCATCAGGAAGAAACTAATCTGAACTCATCTCCAGATATAATATCTGAGGATGTAGACCTAGAACAACCAACAGAAAATCAGCAATTAGCAGAAATTCCTGTAATAGATAATCAAAAAAATTTATCTTCTGAAATTCCTACTGTCAACACCTCGATTGGACGGGGCTTACAAGGACGCGAGGCTTCCTCGCGTCATAGCCCCTCATCTGGTGAAGAGACCTCGCCATCCTTCTCGGTCAAATCCACAGGAGATAATCAGCAGGAAGAAAAAAAATAGCATATTTCTCTGCTGAAACTCCTGAACTCCTGAACTCCTCAACTCCTCTAATATGCGAACCATCGCCGAAATTAATGACAAAATTCTTCAAGGCAAAGCTGTTGTCTGGACAGCAGAAGAATTAAAAATAAAAGTTCAAGAAATTGGTATCAGTAAAGCATTCAAACAAGTAGATGTAATCTGTACTGGTACTTTTGAACCAATGGAATCATCAGGGGCAATTATTAATTTAGGACATACCGATCCCCCGATTAAAATTCGCCAATGTTGGCTAGATAGTATACCTGCTTATGCGGGTTTTGGTGCGGTTGATTTATATCTGGGTGCAACAGCCATGGCAGACTACAGCATTAGTGAGACATTAGAGCGAATTCCAGACTCCAAAACCGATCGAGAAAGGGGTGGTGGTCATGTAATCGAAGATCTCATTGCCGGGAAATCTATTCACTTAAGAGCGATCGGACAGCAAACAGACTGTTATCCTAGGGCATCTTTTGAAAATAATATTACTAAAAATACGATTAATCAGTTCTATTTATTTAATCCCCGCAATCTCTATCAAAATTTTATTGTGGGTGTGAATGGGGGCGATCGACATTTACATACTTATTTAGGTCCTTTGCAACCTAGGTTAGGTAATGCTGTCTATTCTAATCCTGGTGCTATTTCTCCCCTGATGAACGACCCAGATCTCGATGTGATTGGGATTGGCAGTAAAATATTTTTAGGTGGTGGAGTGGGTTATATTGCTTGGGAAGGTACGCAACATTTTCCTTTGCAAAAACGTTTACCGAATCGTACTCCCATCGGTCCTGCTGCTACTGTAGCGATCATTGGCGATGCTAAACAAATGAATTCTCGTTGGATACGAGGGTGTTATTTAAAAAACTATGGCCCCTCTATCATGATTGGGGTGGGTGTCCCTTTACCCGTATTACGAGAGGAAGTAATTCTCCATTGTGCTGTACGAGATCGAGATATTGTTGCACCAATAGTAGATTTTTCTATCCCTCGTCGTGTTCGCCCCACTTTTGGCTTAGTTACCTACCAGCAACTTAAAAGCGGTCGCATTAAGCTTGAAGGAAAATCTGTCCGTGTTGCCCCCCTAGCCAGTATTGCTTTATCCAGAAAAGTTGCTGAAGAGTTAAAAGAATTAATTGGAGCAGGAAAATTTACTCTGACTGAGTTCGTTGCGCCTATTCCCAAAGATCGCTCTTTTGTTCCTCAAGATCGTCGAGGCTCATCTCTTAATTTAGATTGACATACTCTTTAAAAGTGATGATGATGCTCAGAAAAACTAAATCGATCGTCCTCAAATAGCTCTTCATAATCTATTTGTAAACCAGGAATAGCAAAATTACGAATAGTTGTTTCCATTATTTCTTTATCTACTATTAGTTGAAGATAGATTTTATTATCTTTGACCACAATGGGATAGTGATGATTTCCTAAAACATGACCGAGATGGATTAATTCGATTGGATTATGAGCTACTGAGGGAGTAAAACTAAGTACCATCAATTCTTGTGGTTGAAGATGAACCAGTAGTAATTTACCTTGTTCAGTTTCTAAAACATCTCCTTCTCTTAGTAGCCAATCTCGACTTTTGATTATCCCTACAGCCATACCAGCAGTAGATTGAACATAAATTCTACCTTTACGGCGATCGCTCTGACTCAGATTTACTTCTAAACAGATTTCTTTGCTTGCTTTTAGCTTTTCTCCTAAAGCAACATTTTCCTGTATGTTGCCTAGATAAGTTTTGGCAATTTCAGTCATTTGGGAATATAGGGGAGAGAAGATCGATTATTTAGACGACGCACACAATTTAGAGCATACTGAAGATATTTTTTGAGAACACGAGTATTATCTCCTAAGCCTCTAACTATTAAACCCTTGTTATGGGGCAAAATAGAACTAGCAACAATCGTATCAGTACAATTAGCAGTTTCTAAATTTTCTAGCTGTTGACTTAATAGTTTTAGGTCTATTTGAGATGAAATAACTAATAAATTAGCAAGTACTGGTTTAGCAGCAAATAAACTACTGGCTGTAAAAGGATTAAATTTACCTTCTAGATACATCGCATCAGTAACATATAATTCTCCTGTAAGAGAGGTTATCCGTAAACGATTATAATAGTGGCGAAATTGGTAAAATTCTTCTCTAGCTAGTCTTCCTGGAACAATAATCTCACTTAAACACAGTTGAGCAGTAGGATGAATTTTAATATCAATCTTTTGTTCTAAGGCTGCATCGGTAAACAGAATAAGTGGTTCACTAATCAATTCTAAATTAGCCTTTTCTCCTAACTCAATCTGATAGTTAATTTTGGCTAGAGAATTATGATTAGGCATCGGGTGAACTTTAGTAGCAGCTTGATCGGTGAGATAAAGATTAGTACGAGCTGCTAATTGTAGAGATATTCCTAACTCATCTCCTGCTAATAACCCTGGTGAGCTATTCATAATGTAGAGATAGGCATGATCGGGATTAGTTTTATCTAGTCTGAAAATAGGAGATAGACGAAAAGGATAGCTTGTATATTGATGACTAACAATAGTACGATTTGTACAATCGCGCTTTAAGATTAGTTCTAAATTTGGGGTTGTTGATATTTTACGGTTAATAGTCTCTTGGCTTATAGATAAAAAAATAGAGTGAGCTTTGACTCACCCTACTTAAATATAATACTACGAGATTAACTAGCTAGCTTTGTACCAAGTAATATCTCGATTCTTAGTAGCCCAGAACATTTGATGAATTTTTTGGACTGCATCCATTAGTTCATTGGCGTGTTCAATACTTACTTCTACTTTACAAGCAGAACAAAGTTTAGCTGCTTTCCAAAAAGTATCGTGTAAATCAGGATATTGCTCTAAGTGTACAGGTTTAAAGTAGTCTGTCCACAAAATGAGTAATTCGTCTTTAGTGATTTGAGCTTGTTCTTCTTTAATCGCTACATAGCGAGAAAAAGTATTGTTGTAAGCAATCATACCTGCTTTATCGCCAGCAGCAGGTACTTCTAAATCCATTAGCTTTTTAGTCATAGACACTACTGCTTCAGCAGCGACTCGCGCAGAAGAAGGATCGTAGACACCACAAGGTCCGTCGCAGTGAGCATGAACTTCTGGGGCAGGAAATAAATTTTTGATTTTGGCAATAGCTTGCTTCAACATACTACCTATATAGTTCCTTTATTTATCTTTAGAAGTGGTTGAATATAGATATCAAGTCGGAACTTGATAGACTATTAAGTCAGAGGGGGATAGTTATAGATGGCATTGATTAACAACAACTACATAATTATCCCCCCTTACCCCAATCTAGCTTAGTTCGATCGAGCTTCCTTTGCAAGATGTCTTGAAATGATCGGCAATAATTAGAATTTCGTTGGTAAGCAAGAAAAGACAAAATATATTAATGTTAAGAAATATGTAGACAACTAATCGATCGATTATATATATTTATCTCAACCCATGGATAGTAAAGACTTAGCTCAATATATAGAAGCAACTGATGGAATATCTAAGCCTTGGTTGTTAGTTCAATTACGGCTTAAGAAACTACAAGAAAAAAAAGACACTATGCCACCAGGAGAGTATTTACAGCAATTACAAGATATTCAAGAAGACCTAATGAAGTTAGGAGAATGGTGGAAAGGAAGAGAAAAAGAGGTATTTTAAGTTTAGTAGGACGTTCCATGGAACGTCAGTACAGTAGTTAGTAGTAAGTAACAAAAAACGAAATTTTAATTAAAGCCATGCCTAAATATGTCATGTGGGGTAGTTATTGCGAAAATGCTCTAGAAAAAAGGACTCCTTATCGTCAAGAGCATTTAAGTGGTCTGACAGCACAAAAGGAGAAGGGTATCTTGATTACTCTAGGACCAACTAAAGACAATACTAAAGTTTTTGGCATCTACGAAGCAGAAAATGAAACAACTGTACGTCAGTTAGTAGAAGCAGACCCCTATTGGCAAAATGGAATTTGGACAGAGTATGAAGTGAAAGAATGGATACAAGCTTTTTAGGTAGTTTAAGATTCTCAAGTTAAACTCCATGGCACTTTCTATACTTTTCCCCACTACCACACCAACAAGGGGCATTACGTTTCGGTATTGTTCCAGGTAGAATATCACCCTCTAAATAAAACCATTTATTATCTGTTTTAATAAACTTAGAAAGTTCGTGGAGTTGTCCTGGTTCATTTATTAGATAAACAGCTTCAAATTCTACCTGACCGATCACGTCATTTTTTTTACCTTTATGGGTATTAATGATAGTTAAACTCAACCATTGAGTATTATTAATACTTTTAGTTAATTCTGTGCGATCGCTTTGTGTTCTTTTATCGGGATGAAGAGTAGCAATTAAATAATCAATATTACCTTTACAAAAAGCAGTGTAACGCGATCGCATTAGTTTTTCGGCTGTTTCTGGATTTTTCTTGCCCGTTAGATAAATCCCGCAACAATATTGATATGGTTTTTTACTTCCACAAGGACATAATTCTTTGGGCATTATCGTGTCAATCATTTGTAGCCAATTTAAATGAAAATGGTATTAGTTGTCCATTGTCCATTGTTAATTGTCAATTTTTGAATGTCTTCTCTATTTATTCCCGATTGAAAGCTATTGTCATTATTAACTTGATATTTTTCATTCATGCTCCTTCTAGTACTTTAGCCTCAGACGAGGCTATTTTTTTTTGCAAGCTATCAGAAAAATAATAGGCAAGCGATCGAACTATCTATATTTGGTGGGCAATCAATTTGCTGATTATATTTTTTTGACTGTTTTATTTTGCCCACCTTACGGCTTAAAAACTACTCTATCAAACCAAATTCTTTTGCTGCTGGTAAAAAGTTTTTATTTTCGTGACTAGGACGACTAAGTTTGATTAAGGCAAAACGTTGCACGGGAGTTAAACCCTTCCATTGCTCCTGAGTTATAGCAATATCAGACTCCTTTGCCTTTTGCTGAACAACATTAGGAATTGTAGTATCATCCACCCAAGGGGGATGGGGATCGATATCTAATTCGGCAGCAGTACTACCAGTCTTTTCTTTGAGCAAGTTCTGCAAAAAATCTCGATAAATTTTACTCTCTTTCGATGTAGTACAAGGCATTTGGGTTAAAACTTGTCGCTCAGTTTGATTTAACTGATGCCAATGGGTAAGTTTTAACTTGACTCCGCAAGTATCTAATTTTAAGCGTACTTGCATGGGAATACAGCGTAAAGAGTCAACAAAATCTGTTTCAAACTGAAAGAATTGTTGACCGTTGACAGTTGATATTTGGTTGCTCATATTCAAACGGAAACAGATTGTCTAGTTACTGATTCGACAGAATAGGGTGATATTTCTGTTGATTGTTCTATTTCTGTTATTGTCTCAGATTGAATGACTTTTTTGACAGGTATTAATTTTACAGCACAGGCTTTTAGTTCTGGTTGACCAGAGATAGGACAAGATTCTGGGTGAGTAAGAGTGTTAGCTTCTCCGTCATTTGTCCATAATGCTCCCCAGTGCATAGGGATAAAAACTGTGCCAGGAGGAATTGCTTGAGTTATTCTGGCAGGAAAACAAGCCTTTCCACGGCGCGATCGCACTTCTACTAAATCACCTTCTTCTATAGCTAAATTTTTGGCATTACGGGGATGAATTTCGATGAAGGGTTGAGGCTGTTTTTTCATGATTTTCTCAATCCTTCCTGTACGGGTCATAGTATGCCAATGTTCATATACTCTACCAGTAGTCAGGACTAAAGGATATTCTTCATCGCTGGGTTCAGCTAAACCTTTACTGTGGAAGGCAGCAAATTTCGCTCGTCCATCTTCGGTATGAAAACGTCCATCGGTGTAGAGGCGTTTAGCTGATGGTTTTTCTTCTTTGTCTTTAAAGAGAGAGGAAAAAATGCCTGATGAATCTTCTGATTGGGGCGATTCAGGAATCTCCTCTACTTCCTCTACAGGACAGGGCCATTGAATAGGACCTTCTTTTTGCAGCCTCTCATGACTCAATCCACTTACATCACAAGGTCGATCGCGGGTTAGTTGCACAAATTCGGCATAAACTTCTTCCGAGTTAGCAAAATCAAACTCCTTGGTAAATCCTAAACGGCGACCAACTTCAGCAAAAATTTCCCAATCTGGTCTGGCTTCTCCTGGTCGATAACGAAACTGAGGACACAAAGTAACCACTCGTTCCGAATTGGTCATTGTGCCTGTTTTTTCTCCCCATTGGGCTGCGGGTAAAACTACATGAGCGTAGGCAGCGGTTTCTGTAGGGTAATAAGCATCCTGATAAACAGTAAAAGGAGATTTTAATAAAGCTTTTTTCGTCCTGGCTAAATCTGGCATACTCACAGCAGGATTAGTAGCAGCAATCCACAAAAATCCAACATCGCTAGTTTCTAAGTCAGTAATCATACTCCAAGCATCTTTACCAGGAAAAGGAGAAATACTTCCTGGTGTTAATCCCCAAAGTTGTTCTACTTCGGCACGATGGTGGGAATTTTTCACTAAACGGTAGCCTGGAAGAATATGGGCTAATCCTCCTGCTTCTCTTCCTCCCATAGCATTAGGTTGTCCTGTCAGAGAAAAAGGTCCTGCCCCTGGTTTACCAATATTACCTGTCATTAAATGGAGATTGATTAAGGTACGAACTTTGGCTGTACCTTCAGTAGATTGATTGATTCCCATTGACCAAAGAGATAATACTTTTTCTGACTCACCCCAATAACGGGCAGCTTCCTCTAATTGATCGATACGGATGCCACATTTACGAGCAACTATTTCTGGGGGATAGTGTTGAATTACCTGAGTATAGTCGGTAAAACCTTGAGTACATTCATCAATAAATAAGGTATCTAACAGTTCCCAACGCAGTAACAGATGAGCAATACCGTTGAGGAGGTCTATATCTGTGCCTGGTTTAATGGCTAAATGTAAATCTGCAGCGGATGCCGTTTTGGTACGACGGGGATCGACTACAATCATTTTGACGTGGCGATTTTTTTTGTGGTACTGTCGCAAACGATTAAAAACGATAGGATGACACTCCGCAGTATTAGTGCCAATTAAGAAAGCACAGTCAGTCAATTCCAAATCATCATAACAAGAGGGCGGGCCATCAGAACCAAAACTTTCTACATATCCAGCTACAGCCGAAGACATACAAAGACGGGAATTAGCATCAAAATTATTTGTCCCTAAATAACCTTTGAGTAATTTTTGGGCAATATAATAATCTTCAGTCTGAAACTGTCCTGAACCATACATACAGATAGCGTCTGAACCTTGATTGTCTCTTACATCTTGAAGACGATCGACAATACGCTCTAGAGCTTCTGACCAACTGACACGACGCAAGGGTTGGTCTAGAGAATCTCGCATCATCGGATACTTAAGACGATCTTTATCTAAAGATTCTGCCACTGTACCACCTTTAACACAAACTTTGCCCTGACTAGAAGGATGGGCGCGATCGCCTCTTACTTGCCAGATTGGGTTTCCTTGACTATCTCGATTGGTTGGTTTACCTGATTGGGCTGGAGGCAACACCTCTAATCCACAACCAACACCGCAGTATGGGCATAAAGTTTTGGTAGATTCAGTCATATTTCAGTTCTTAATTACATACAGTTCTGTCATTTAATTGAGGTAAAGAAGAAAAAAGAAGATTAAATCACAGGGTTTAATTGAAAAGATTGCTAATATCCTCAATATTATTAGATTTAATAACACCTTATTGTTTTCTATTAACATAAATTGAGGGAGGTAGATAATAAATTAGTAGTGATACCCACAATTTATCGCTCCCCTCCCCTAAAACAAATTTTCTTGGTAGGGGTTCGATATCTCCTCACCCCTATTAGGCTGTTATATTCTTGCCTTGGTTTCCATGACTGGTTCGATAATTTCTTCTTCTCCCTCATGATGTTCTGAGAAAGATCCTTTAGGTTCTTTGAGGATAAAGAAACATAAGAATGCCACAATCAGAGCAGCGATCGCCATTATTTGGAAGAATACACTGTTTGCTTGGGCAATGATTGCTGCAGATGGTTCTGCTCCACCACCTAACCATTCAGGCAACAAACTAAAGATGGTTAAATAAGCTACTGCACCAACGTTACCATAAGCACCGACGTTACCAGCAATTTGTCCTGTAACACGGCGTTTTACTAAAGGCACGATCGCAAAAGTAGAACCTTCTCCCGCTTGCACAAAGAAAGAACAACACATAGTTAAAATTACTGCACCAGGAAGCCACCAACTACTATTAACAGTACTAAGTATTAAGTAGCCGATCCCCATACAACCAGTGAGTACTCCCATAGTCACCTTACGACTACCTAGCTTGTCAGAAATTAAACCACCACCAGGACGAGCAGCCAAGTTCATAAAAGCATAACTTGCAGCGATCATCCCTGCTGCTTCTGGAGTGAGACTGAAAGTTCCTTCAAAGAAAGCAGGAAGCATGGAAACTACAGCTAATTCCGAACCAAAGTTAACAATATAAGTTAATTCGAGAATAGCAACTTGAGAGAAGTTATAGCGGTCTTCGGCTGGATAACGTTTTTTCCCTGTCATCAAGTCTTTGTTTACTGCCCAGCAATTATATGCTTGGAACAAGTACAAACCTAGTAAACAAACCCAAACGATGTACATCGTGTTTTGCTCATAGAAGCCTACTTTTCTTAAACGCCAAGCCAACAGCATCAAAATACCTGTAAGTGGGGCATTCATGACCATTAAAAACCAAAAATCTTTTTTGGTAGTAACTTCTAAACCCCTAGCACTCTTGGGTCTCCTATATACTTTGCCAGGAGGAGTATCTTGAACGTTAAAGAAATAAAGAACACCATAGAGAGCAGCAATAATTCCTGTTCCTGCAATACAAGCACGCCAATTTAAAATCTCTCCTGCCCCTGGTGCGCCCATAGCTAACCATCCACCAATAGTTGGTAAAGTAAAAGCAGACGCAGCAGAGCCAAAGTTGCCCCAACCGCCGTAGACACCTTCAGCTAAACCAATTTCTTTAGGGGGAAACCACTCTGCTACCATGCGAATACCAATAACAAACCCAGCACCAACAATACTTAATAGCAGACGAGAAATTACTAACTGACTAAAATTTTGAGCAGAAGCAAACAATAAACAGGGAATTGCTGCATACATCAATAAGATTGAATAAGTAAGTCTTGGTCCAAATCTGTCCAAGAGCATACCAATAATGATTCTTGCGGGAACGGTTAAAGCTACGTTACATATCGCAATAGTTCTAATTTGACTTACTTCCAAGCCAAGATCTGCTTTAACTGATGTTGCTAGGGGAGCTAGATTGAACCAGACAACAAAGGATAGAAAAAATGCAAACCAGGTCATATGTAGAATTTTATATCTACCCCTGAATTGCCACATTTCTCCGAGCATCTTTTAACCTTCCTTCAGACTTAACAAATTGTGGACACTAAAACTGCAAATTGAAAATAATCCCTTGATGATTTTGAGTTAGATAATTTTTTCTCATCATCAATTTTGGACTAAATTAAGAGCTTTTATAAGTTCAATATCTCTGCCTTATTTTGATTATTTTCAGGCGATATTTTTTATTGCTTAGACAAGTAAGTATACAATCAAGATCTTTTTCCTGAGTAAACAATCTAGTTTATAGAATCACATCATTGAAGCGTTCAAAAGTATCTTTTGCTACAGTTTTGAGGTTTTCATGTTTTTATTGCATGGAAAATATTCTTAAGTTACATATTTTTATTGGTTGTCTATAGTGAAAACACTTAGCAATAATTTAGAAAATATAATGAATTATTCAGTATTTTAACTGAACGGTGAAAATTCAAATGCTACCAATTAAGTAATATTTAGTAGAACAATATCAGTAGAGATAATTGGTTGAGGTTTTAAGTGGTTGCTGGTTGTACTTACTAATAAAGATTGGGCTAATATTGATACTTTCTAGAACAGTTATTTTTAATAATAGATAAACAAAAAGGACTATTAAATGATTGAATGTTTAATAGTCCACTATCAAGCAAGTTATATCTATATTTATCCTTAAGCTAAAAGCTAAGGTTGAAGAGGTTTAGCATCAAATTGTTCAATTAAAATATCTTTTAGAGCCGATTTTAAATCATCACAAGCAATTCCTTGATGAACGCGATCGCCCAACTTGGCATCTTTACCCACTTTACCACCCATAAAAACATCTACTCCCTCTAGAGTTTTGCCGTCTTTACGAACTTTAGTTCCCATCAATCCAATATCTGCTACTTGGGGTTGACCACAAGAATTAGGACATCCAGTCCAATGAATTCTCACTTTATTAGGTATTTCTAATTCTGCATCTAATTCTCTGGCTAAAGCTAAAGCCCTATTTTTAGTTTCCACGAGAGCAAATTTGCAAAACTGCGCTCCTGTACAAGAAACTAAACCTCTTTCTAAGGTTTGAGGATTAAGAATGAATTTCTCTAACAAAGGCTCAGCGAGAAAAGCATCTAAATTGGCATCAGGAATATTAGGAATAATCACATTCTGTTCTACGGTAAGGCGAATTTCCCCATCACCATAAACTTCTGCCATCCGTGCCAAATCAAACATGTCTTGAGCAAATAACCTTCCCGCAGGTACGTGCATGCCCACGTAGTTTAAACCTGGTTGCTTTTGAGGGAATGTACCTAAATGATCTCGTTTTTCCCAATCAATTAAGTCTTCTTCTGTAGCAGTAGGCAAAGATTTACCCATCTGCTGTTCTATCATCGACCTAAACTTATCCATTCCCAACTCATCAATCAGCCACATTAAGCGAGATTTCTGGCGATTGGCACGGGAACCATGGTCGCGATATACAGTCAGAATAGCACGGCAAATTTCTACGACATCATCATTCGGTAGTACCCAAACCCCAAGGGGTACTGCTGCTGCTACTCTTTTGGCAGAGAAAAACCCACCTACTAAAACGTTAAACCCTAACTCGCCATCTTTGTAGGCGGGCACAAAAGCAATATCATTAATTTCTGCATGGACAGAATTATCTCTTCCCCCTTCGATCGCGATGTTAAATTTACGGGGTAAATTAGTAAAGTCATAATTTCCTTTCCCCTCGTTAGTAATCATGTCCTGAACTTTTTGGACGAGTTCACGGGTATCAACCAATTCATCAGCATCGATTCCTGCCATGGGTGAACCAGTTATGTTACGAACATTATCCATGCCAGATTGCACCGAAGTTAAACCTACTTGCTCAAAACGGTTAAAAATTTCAGGTATATCTTCCAGACGAACCCCCCGCAGTTGCATATTTTGCCTGGTAGTAATATCTGCACTGCCATCTTCACCATAACGCTGAACTATTTCTGCATATAGTCTCATTTGTTCACTAGTGACAATACCATTAGGAGTACGCATCCTCAACATGAACTTGCCTGGAGTTACAGGACGATAAAATACCCCTACCCACTTAAGTCGATGTTCAAGATCGGTTTTGTCAACTGCTTCCCAGCCTAAACTCGCAAATTTCTCTAGCTCATCTTTAACAGCTAGTCCATCTTTATCTGCTTTGAATTTTTCAAATTTGTTTAATTTAGCTGGTTTTGCCGTTCCTACCATTGTTCGCTCTTCCTCTAGTTTTTCGTGCGTATATGAAATCTATATATCAGATAGCCATTGATACTAAATTTTTTTGCCAAATCAAATCCCTACAAGTTAAATCTTGCTCTGTTTATGTATTTAATTTTTAATTAGTCGTTTATTTTGTATATATGGCTACTTTTTTTTATTTTTGATGAGTTTTAAGTATGTCGATCATGTGTTTTTTGCATAGCAAACCATAATTTTCTTTTTTTCAAAAAATTATAGCGTTACGAAAAAACATCAGAACATTTCCCTACTCCCTTTAACAGCAAAACTAAGAGAAGTAGTATAAGATAACCTCTAGTTATAAAAATATAGATAACCAAATCATAAAAAATAATTAATCTGAATTTAATGTCTAGACCTACTCAAGCTCATCTCGATCGCACAATCAAAAAAAATTTACCCTTAGAAGTAAGGCAACAAACTCTCAGTCAAATGCAATACTATATGGGAGCTAAGTTAATTGAGGTAGGAATAGAACCTCAATCAGTCATATATCGCTGGTCAGTGGAAACTTTGGAGGATGAACAAATTTGCACTCTTAGTGCTTATTGGGGAGATTCTAGAGAAAAATTACTATCAGGAAAAGAACCTCTCACGGGTAATGATTTGATTAATTGTGCTAGGGGTAATGCTGCTTCTGGAGTCGCTAAAACAGCCCAACTATGTGGTTATGCAGATGATGTCGATCGCTTTAAGTCTGTATTAAAACAGACTATGGCAGAAATGGGCTTAGAAATTAAATCTCTGAACAAATTAATCTAGTCAAACCCAATTTATCTAGCTAAAAAATCTAATTTTTAGCTGATAATTTTTTCTGCCCATATTCCCACAGAACAGGAATTAGCAAAAATAGAACTACTAGTAAAAGTGCAGCCACACCAAATTCTGTAATCCATTGGACAATTTGCTGAAGCGAAACTAGTCTTCCTAAAAAATAGGAGATGGTAACGATGATTAATGCCCAAAGAGCAGCACCACCAAGATTACACCATAAAAATCGCTTGTAAGGCATTTGGGCAATACCAGCCATAGGTCCAGCAAAAATCCGTAATAGAGTCACAAAACGACCAAAAAAAACGGCTTTAGCTGCATTTTTGCTAAATTGTTCTCTGGCTAACTCCATTTGCACTTCCTGGATTCTAAAAACTTTGCCAGCACGGAGTAAGAATTGCCAACCGCCTACTCTGCCAATCCAGTAGCCGAAATTATCGCCTAGTACAGCACCAGCGATCGCACTCACTAGAACTAACCAGTACGTTAGTTCTCCACTACCAGCTAGGAAACCGCCAGTAATAGTGATTGTCTCTCCAGGTATAGGAATACCTGTATTTTCTAGAGCAATCCCAATAAATACCGCCCAGTAACCATATTGGTGGGCGATCTCTTGAATATTATCTAAAGATACAAATTCGATCGACATCTATAACCTTTACAAAGGTTTACTTATATTTACATATATCTTGACGTGTATTAGGCGATAGTGTCAATTTTTTGGGATGGTAGTTAGTAGTTAGTAGAAGATTTTAACTTCTGAACTCCTGAACTCCTGAACTCCTGAACTCCTGAACTCCTGAACTCCTGAACTCCTGAACTTCTGAACTCCTGAACTCCTGAACTTCTGAACTCCTGAACTCCTGAACTTCTGAACTCCTGAACTCCTGAACTTCTGAACTCCTAAATCTAGGTAGGAATTGCTTCTCCTGGACGCAAGGAAGCCCATTTACCAGTTTCCCGTAGAAAACTTTGGCAACCTACTACATCCCATTCCATTTCCACATAATCTTGTTGAGGACGAATATTAACATTAATAGTAGGTTCTTTGGGTTCAAAGTCTGGTTCTTCAGTGAGATGGGGTTGTTGATGTTGGGTTTCTACCGCATGATAAGTTTGGCAGTGATCGACAAAATAACAATTAACACAGATACACATAGCAGCAATTAGTCAAGTCCTATTTGTTAATTTAGCGTAGATATCAATAATATTTTGGTTACTTAATGTCTTTTGAAACAACTCGTAATTACTTATCTTGTCTTGGGGGACATTCTCTTGCACCTGATAGAGATGAGAGTTTCCTCTGCTTTCAGGATCTACCCTTCAGTCTAGACTTATTACCGTCCTCAGCTTATCTTGTAGGAGGGGCAGTAAGAGATGCTTTACTACAGAGAAAAGGAGCATATCTAGATCTAGATTTTGTCTTACCAGAAAATGCGATCGAGATAGCTGAAAAAATTGCTCGTCAATATCATTGGGGATTTGTAGTTTTAGACGAACAAAGACAGATTGCTAGAGTTGTTTTTTCTGAAGGTACTGTAGATTTTGCCCGCCAAGAAGGAGATAGCCTAGAAAAAGATTTACAAAGGCGAGACTTTACTATTAACGCGATCGCTTACAATATCCACCGACAAAAACTGCTCGATCCTCTTGGAGGATTACCAGATTTACAGAAAGGCTTAATTCGTATGGTTTCTGTTGCTAATCTAAAAGATGACCCTTTAAGACTTTTGCGGGCGTATCGCCAAGCAGCCCAGCTTAACTTTACTATTGAGCCAGAAACCAGACAAACAATTTGTTCTCTCTCTCATTTAATCGATCGAGTAGCAGCAGAAAGAGTACAAACAGAATTAAAATATCTTTTTGCTAATCCTCAAGGCAGTCAATGGTTAATTGCTGCTGGTGAAGATGGTTTACTAAAACCTTGGTTTTCTGAACTTAATCAAGCCAAATTTCAACAATTAAAACAAATTAAGGCGATCGCTAATTCTCTAGCCCAAACCTATAATAATTCGCTTTTTAATCAACCTGATTGTTTGAGTTTTGCTCACTTAGCTAGTCTAGTTTCTCCATCTCCAGAGCAAGCAGAATTAGAATTATTAAAATTAAAATATTCTCGTACACAATTACGAACAGTTTTAGGAGTAGTTAAATACTTACCTCAATTACAAGCTTTAAATACTGAATTAACATTACGAGAACAATATTTCTTTTTTTTAGCAACCAAAGAATTTTTTCCTATTCTAGTGATTAGAGCGATCGTCACAGGTGTAAATCAAAAAATACTTGCTCCTTTAATAGAAAATTATCTTAATCCTGACAATAAAATTGCTCATCCTCAACCCCTAATAACTGGGAAAGAATTACTTGCCACTCTTAATCTTAAACCCGCTCCTATAATTGGTAAATTACTTACAGAAATTCAAATTGCCCAGGGCGAAGGAAAAATAACCACAACCGAAGAGGCTTTAAAATTTGCTAGTCATTTGTTAGAGACTAAATCTCCTGATAACCAACAACCAATTACTAACAACTAACAACTAACAAAAATCAAAAATGATAACCACTATAGAGATATTTGTTGTAGTGTATAAAATTGAAAACCGCTATGATTTTTAGCCAGAGGTTTTTGCCAATTGAATATTAAAAATATATCTTCTTTAAAATACAAACTTGCTACTTTTCTTATATTAGCTAGTTTAGGAAACAATCCTCTTTTAGCTCAGTCAGTATTAAATCGTGCAGAAGTTTACAAACTCAGAAATCAAGTCGATCTTAGTCGTCAAAATAGACCTGTTTGGAATCCTGCTAAATTAGGAGATACTATAGTTCCCCAAGATGCTGTGCGTACAGGGGCTAATTCTAAAGCAGAACTTTTATTTAATGAAGGTACACTAGTAAGAACAGGATCGGGAACTATTTTTCGCTTCTCTCCTGGAAGACGCAGTTTTGAATTAGATAGTGGTTCTGCTCTCATTATTATTCGTCCAGGTCAAGGAGAAAGTAATATTACTACTCCCGAAGCTAGAATAGTATCTCAAGGGACTGCTTTATTTATTCAACACGATTCTCAGCGCAATTCTTCTTTAATTGGGGTATTGACTGATAGTAATGCTGGACCAGTAAGAGTAACTAATGCTAATGGTGAAGTAACAATCAAGCTAAATGCTGGCGAATTTGTGTCTATTATTAATGGAGTTATGGGCTTAGTAGAGCATTTTATTTTACCGATGTTCTACGAAAATATAGAACTAGCGGTAGGTTTAGGAGTAGGACAAGAAAATCTAATTGCCAGGGAATCTCCAGAAGTACAAAAAACAATCAACTTGGCAAGAGCAGAAGCCCTAGAGCCTCTTAAGAATCAAGCTGCTTGGCTTAGAGGTTTTTGTCGTTTCAATGTTAACCCCGAGCAACTATCGCCTTTACTACAATGGTTAGGGTTAGGAGTACCAGGAGAGCAAGTTTTGCTAAAATTGCCAGAGACAGATCTATTCGTAACACCTATGCGCTCTTTAACGGGATTAGCTTGGCTAGGTAGTTATTGTCAGACCCAACAATCTTCTCAATCAGTTAAGCCAAAAGAGTAATTAACTTCATAGTAAAATCGAAATGTAACGAAATTGGAGTAAACATTACAGATTATTACTTTGTTTTTAATAAATGAGACTGTGGTAACATTCATCCTCTATCTTCAAAACTGACAGGTCAGTAAAACTCGACCGTCAACAATAATAAAACTACGATTTAGTTAACAATAAAGGAGAGCTCAATGCTTGACGCTTTTTCCAGAGCTGTAGTATCAGCAGACGCTAGCACTAAGTGTATTGGTGGAGAAGATTTAGCTTCTCTCAGAAACTTCATCTCCGAAGGTAACAGAAGATTAGATGCTGTTAATGCAATTGCTAGTAATGCTAGCTGCATGGTTTCTGACGCGATCGCTGGTATGATCTGCGAAAACCAAGGTTTAATTCAAGCTGGTGGTAACTGCTACCCCAACCGTCGTATGGCTGCTTGCTTGCGTGACGGCGAAATCATCCTTCGCTATGTTACTTACGCTCTATTAGCAGGTGATGCATCTGTACTAGAAGACCGTTGCTTAAATGGCTTAAAAGAAACTTACACTGCTCTTGGAGTACCCGCTACTTCTACTGTTCGTGCAGTACAAATCATGAAAGCTCAGGCTGCTGCTCATATTAAAGACCAGCCTAGTGAAGAGTTCGCTGGTGCTAGACTACGTAAAATGGGTTCTCCTGTAGTAGAAGACCGTTGTGCCAGCTTAGTTGCTGAAGCATCTAGCTACTTCGATCGCGTAATTGCTGCTCTTAGCTAGAATCCCCTTGGGTTTTATCTCAGCCAATATCTACAGTTGGCTCAAGTATATATTTTATAGCTTTTGTTAAAAGCAATTCAGGAGATATCTAAATTATGAAATCTGTTGTTACTACAGTTGTTACTGCTGCTGATGCTGCAGGACGCTTCCCTAGCACTTCTGACTTACAGTCCGTACAAGGTAGCCTTCAACGTGCTGCTGCTCGTTTAGAAGCTGCTGAAAAATTAGCTTCTAACCTAGACGCAGTTGCTCAAGAAGCTTACGATGCTTGCATCAAAAAATACCCTTACCTTAACAATCAAGGGGAAGCTAATTCTACTGATACTTTCAAATCTAAATGTCTTCGTGACGTTAAGCACTATATGCGCTTAAT
The DNA here is from genome assembly GCA_030065155.1 of Xenococcaceae cyanobacterium MO_188.B29. Classification (GTDB taxonomy): domain Bacteria; phylum Cyanobacteriota; class Cyanobacteriia; order Cyanobacteriales; family Xenococcaceae; genus JASJDJ01. Next base: position 17,478 of record JASJDI010000013.1, on the reverse strand, counting down.
CAACTACTGCTTAGTAGTTGGTGGTACTGGTCCATTAGATGAATGGGGTATTGCTGGACAACGCGAAGTATACCGTGCTTTAAATCTTCCTACTGCACCTTACGTTGAAGCTTTAAGCTTTGCTCGTACTCGTGGTTGTGCTCCTCGCGATATGTCTGCTCAAGCGTTAACTGAATACAACGCTCTTCTTGACTACGTAATCAACTCTTTATCTTAAGGAACTTACACAATTAAGTTCTTTAGCTGTTTGATATATAGTTTCATTCAGCAACTGGGGACTCTTAGTCTGTTGCTTTGACTTAAAAGGTTTAAGTATCAGCCTCGGAGTCTCCATTGTGTTTGTAAGTATTATTTAATAGTATTCTTTGAATCACTCATGACCATAGATTCTTTATTTGAACAGTTAAAACATCCCAACCCTAACTTACGAGAAAGAGCTATGGTAGAAATAGCCCAACAGCGAGATGAAAATACGATTCCTCGTCTAATGAGTAATTTAGCAGAAGAAGATGTAGTTTATCGTCGAGCTTGTGTCAAGACTTTAGGGGTTATTGGTTTTGATGCAGTACCATTTTTAGTCGAGGCATTAAAACAAAATGATAACGCTACTTTTCAAGCAAGTTGTGTCAAAGCTTTAGCCAATGTAGCAGTCAATTATCCAGAAGAGCCATTCCCCACAGAAGGTATTGAAGGATTAAAAGCTGCCATGAATAATCCCAATCCTGTAGTATATATTGCAGCAGTAATGGCTTTAGGAGCAATTGGTTCTCCTATTTTAGACAGTTTAATTGAGGCTCTTCAAAATACAGATAATCCAGCAGTAGCAGTAGCAATTATTAATGCTATTGGTTCGATCGCCGATCGACGAGGGGAGGAAATATTAACAAAATTATCTCAGGATGAATCTGCTGACGAGTATGTACGGGAGTCAGCAGTTAGTGCCTTATCTCGTTTAGAAATGGTGATTAAATATAATCGAAAATCCTAGAAGACTAATTCATTAATCCAAAAGTCATGGAAAAAAGAGACAAGAAAGGGTAAAAAGACAAGGAAGAAATTATCTCGCTCCTTCCTTGTTTGAGAATTATTGAGGAAACTGTTCTTGATAATAAGTCTGGAGTAAATTTTCTAGTTGTTCTTGGGGACAGCATTCGATTAAAGCTTCAAATACTTCTAAGAGTTTATTAGCACTATCTCCCAACAAAGGACTTAATCCCCAAACATCCTGCACCCAGTCTTGAGAGTTACTATTTTCAAAAATTAGTTTTTCTAAAAGTTGCTTTGCTTCTGCTTTGGAAATAGACATGAGATTTATTGAGTGATTAGCTATTGGTCAGTAGTTATTAGTTTAATTGTTTAGTGCTAATCAAGATATGGATCAATTTTTGAGAATGTATTAGTTGTTTGATATTCCCTGTATTTACACCGCGCCACAGTGCAAGCCGACTTCTTGGAATGAAAAGTGATTAGTTCAATAGCTCCGCTTACATAGAACATTTGTTTTCTCCAATATGAACTTGAATCATTAATCCAGCCTTAGTGCTGGATTTTTTTTGTTCTAAAATATTTTATCGCTACAGTAAAAATATTTTTGTCAAGTACTATTTACAATTCGTTAAATATTTGTTACATTAGTTAACATAGAGAAGCAAACAGAGGCAAAACAATATGTACACTACTCAATTAGACAACGGAGTTCTCAACAATTACGCAGTTGAACCTAAAGTAACTTACGAAGAGTATCCAGCAGTTTACGAACAAAAACGCTACATAGTTCAAGGTGCGGTTGCTGCCCTCTTTGTTACAGCTATAGTTTTTATTTCCTTTGCCGTTAGCTAAGGGTTTTTAGTTTCTCATCTCCCATTGACAATAGATTTCTCCTACTTGACCTCGGATGTGCGCCGAGGTTTTTTATTGTTGACATTAATCAGATTGGTAATATATTGATTACGAGGTTATTAACTAAATAAAAGTTCAAGTAAAGGATTTGAACCTATTAATGTCGATCACATCTCTTAAATTCGCGTTGATTTCAAGACCATAATCTTTCTTTGCCTCTTTAGGCGAGGATTAGTGTTTAAACCTTACCCACTCTGTTGTTCGATTAAAGAAGGAACTATAACTAATGAAAATTGTTGTTCAACGAGTAGTTGAAGCTTCTGTTGTGGTAGATGGTTCTATAGTTGGACAAATTGGGGCTGGTTTACTTTTACTAGTAGGACTATCGGTTGGAGATAGCTCTGAGCAGCTAGTCTGGATGGCTCGCAAAGTAGTTGGTCTTCGGATCTTTAACCGTGATGGGTTGATGCAAGATTCTGTTTTGGATATGGGTGGAGAGATCTTGGCTGTGTCACAGTTTACTCTACTGGGAGATTGTCGGAAGGGAAAGAGACCTTCTTTTGTCAACGCAATGCCAACAAGTTCTGCTAAGTCAATGTTTGATGAGTTTATCTTAACCTTAGAAAAAGAGTTTGGGCGATCGATTCAGACCGGAAGATTTGGTGAACATATGCAGATAAATTTAGTCAATGATGGACCAGTAACCATAATCTTGGAACGCTAAGAAATTAAATTTTTTCTTGGAAATGATTAGGCAAGACAAAAATAATGTAATCGTATAATTACGAAAACTAATAAGGCAAGCATGACATGGTTGGAATTGTGATTGTTTCCCATAGTGCTAAGTTAGCGGAAGGGATCAAAGAATTAGCTCAACAAATGATTCAAACCAATGTTCCCTTGGCGATCGCTGCGGGCATAGATGACCCAGCCAATCCCTTTGGTACTGATGCTCTGCAAATTCAGGCTGCCATTGAATCCGTGAATAATGAATCGGGTGTAGTTGTTTTAATGGATTTAGGAAGTGCCATCTTGAGTGCAGAAATGGCTTTAGAGTTTCTTCCAGAAGAAGAACAAGAGAAAGTTAGATTATGCGAAGCTCCTTTAGTAGAAGGAGCGATCGCAGCAGTGGTAGAAGCAGCATCTGGTGCATCCCTAGAACAAGTTGTGAAATCTGCTAGAGCTTCTTTAGATGCTAAGATATCTCAGCTAGCAGGTAGTGACAACTTATTAGTAGTAGAAGAAAGTCAAGAAAACAAAAAAGCGATCACGCGTTACGCTCTGGCGCAGACCGCAACTCCTGAACAAAGTATTATACTTACTATCACTAATAATCATGGGCTTCATGCTCGTCCTGCAGCTAAGTTTGTCAGCACAGCCTCTAGTTTTTCCGCAGAAATCAAGCTCCAAAATCTAACCACCCAAAGCCAGATTGTCAGTGCGAAAAGCATCAATCAGGTTATGCTGTTGGGAGTGCGTCAGGGACACAAAATAGCCGTTAGTGCAACAGGAGAAGATGCTAATGAAGCTTTAGCAGCTTTACAGGAATTAATTGCAGAAGGATTTGGCGAATCAACTATAGAGACATTTCAAGCTGTAGAGATGTTTCATAAAACGTCTCTACAGCTAAGAGGAATACCTGCTGCACCTGGAAAAACTATTGCACCAATCTTTTTCTATCGACCAAATATCCTAGAAATTATTGACGAAACTACAGATAATCCCGATCTAGAATGGCAGCAACTACAAAAGGCGATCGAGCGAGGGATAAAAGAACTAGAACAGCTTGTCAGACAAGAAACAGCAGAATCCGCTAGTATCTTTAATGCACATTTACTTTATTTAAAAGACCTAGAATTAATTGAGGGAACTCGTCAGCTAATTTTCAATAAATCCTTAACTGCTGCCACCGCTTGGAAAAATGCGATCGCAGAACTAGTAGCATCCTATCAAGCTTTGGAAGATTCTTATTTGAAGGCTCGTGCTGCGGATGTAGAAGATGTGGGACAAAGAATACTGTGTCTGTTATTGGGAGTAGACAAGCAATCAACTGATATACTCTCAGGTGTAATTCTGGCTGCCAACGATCTAACTGTTTCCGAAGTAGCCCAATTAAAATCGGGTGAGGTATTGGGAATTTGTCTTGCTGCTGGTAGTGCTACCTCTCATAGTGCTTTAGTTGCTAGTCAACTCGGAATACCAATGATCGTAGGGGTAGGTCAAGAATTATTTTCTCTAAAACCTAATACAGAAATCGCCATTGATGGGGCAACTGGTCAAATTTGGCTCGAACCTAATATCGAACAACGCCAACAAATACAAGCTCAAATAAATCACCAAGCATCAATTATTTCCGAAGCAGTTACTCTAGACGATCGTCTAATTCCCGTCTTAGCTAATATTATGAGTGTAAATAATGCTACTTATGCCCTCGAATGGGGTGCAGATGGAGTGGGTTTATTGCGAACTGAATTACTGTATCTCGATCGATCAACTCCTCCAACAGAAGCAGAACAACTAAAAATTATTGCAGACATAGGTGCAATTATGGGAGAGCGTCCCTTAACTATTCGTACCCTCGATATCGGTGCAGATAAACCCGTTAACTATCTCAATCTCCCCACAGAAACTAATCCTAGTTTAGGCTGGCGCGGTATTCGTCAAAGTTTGGATTGTCCCGATCTATTCAAAACTCAATTAAGAGCCATATTACGAGCCTCTGCAAAACATAAAATTAAACTAATGTTCCCGATGGTGACATCCGTAAGAGAAGTAAAAGCAGCCAAAAAGTTAGTGCAAGAAGTACAAGCAGAATTGAGAGAAAGCAAAATAGAATTCGATCCCCAAATCGCGATCGGTATTATGGTAGAAACACCTGCTGCTGTGACTATGGCTGACTTATTGGCAAAAGAAGTAGATTTTTTCAGTATTGGTACTAACGATCTTAGTCAATATATCATGGCAAGCGATCGCACCAATCCGAAAGTTGCAACATTAGCCGATGCCTACGAACCTGCGGTATTACGGATGATTCGCCAAACCGTTGATGCTGCTCATAATGCAGGTATTACAGTTAGTGTCTGCGGTCAATTAGCCAGCGAGACTACTTCCATACCGATTTTATTGGGGTTAGGAGTAGATGAATTGAGTGTCAATCCTCCCACTATACCTGGAATTAAAGCTAAGATTGGTAGTTTGAGTAAGTTAGAGGGAAAAGCGATCTCATCTGCTGTTTTGCAGTTAGATTCAGCAGCAGCAGTAAGGGAATATGTTTCTAATGTCGCTTTGCAGAAGCAATAATTAATATTATGTAGATGGATCTACGTTTTTCTTTACTACTAAATGGATTAAAAATTCTTCAATTTCTTTTCCATTCATTTCTTTGGGATGCCGTTTATTATGAAATATAATGTAGAGTTTAATCCAATTAATATAGCTTTTTTTTGAGAACCCAATGCTCTTTTAAAAAGAATCTTTTAACAATAATTAAGCATCGTTTCCTTTTGTATATTCTTTATGAAATTTTTAACCATAAGATTTATACGAACTTAGTATTAATGTGAGGGGTAAGCTCTACTTGAATTTCTCCTCTACTCCTCATTATTCCTTAGAGGAGTAGAGAGCGTGCTGATATTTCTAGAGTCGTCCCTAACAAATGATTAAGCTTTTACTCGATGCCATCATGTAAGCTGAAGGGGAGGTAAAAAGCCATGATCAATCTTAAAAACGCTCCAGTCTTGAAAGGATATTTGAAATGGTGTAAGAATACAGGCAATTCACCAAAATATGAGCAGTACTTAAGATATTTTGGGTGTTTTGCCAAATCAAATGCTACACCGTGTTCGAGGGATTGTTTTCAAAATTTATTACAGCGTTTATCAAGTTCCCATCATCACCAGGAAGATTTAATAGATCGTTTCTCGGATTCCGATCAATATGATCCAGGATGGAACTCACAGAATATAGTATTTAGAGATAGGTAAAACCAGAAAATACCCCGAATTACCAAGTTCTTCTTTATTCGCCGTGGCAATACTTGTCCACTCCATTATTAATGCAAATCTCTTTTTATACACTCGATAGTGCCCGATCTAAAGGTGACTATAGTGCTTCCAAAGAAATCTCGACCTTTGTTCAGAAATTTAAAACTCTCTAAATCTTTTCAGCGAGGCTTTAAGCTCACTAAAATTTTTTTCAGAAAGCGTCTAGACCTAATTATTTTATATTTTATATCAATCTTTTTGCTATTCTTATTGGTTTTAGTTTGGTTTGTACCTCATAGACAGGCAGAAAAAATATACGAAACGTTTGGGACAAATTCACCGAATCAAGGGCAAGAGTTATACAAACTCGAAAACGAAATTCGAGAAAACTATTTAGAGATCTTAAAAACGCTTGGCACATTGGGATTTATTTTTACTGCTTATTTCACTTGGAGGAGCCTCAAATCAGGGGATGAAAAATTGACCATAGAAAGTTTTAGCAGGGCTACCAGTGAATTGTCTTCTGAGAGACTGGAATCGAGGTTGGGAGCCATATTTTCATTAGAGCAGATTGCCAATACCAACCCATCATATTACTGGACAATAATAGAAATACTTGAATCCTTTATTAGATATAGAGGTGCCATTGATATTAGTGATAGCAATTTTGAAAAGGTTAAGCCTGATGTCCAAGCAGCATTAACTGCTATTATCAGGCGACAAGGTGTTGATCCTGAAGGAAAGATTATAGACTTGCAGTCTACTTGCCTTAATTGCGCAAGCTTAAATAATGCGCATTTTTTGATTGACGCGAAGAGAATCAAGTTAAATGGATTGCGCTTTTACAAATGTCAATTGCTTAAGGCAAACTTTTTTGGAGCTATTCTCTCAGAGATCTCTTTTCGAGAAGCCAACCTAGAAGGAGCTAACTTTAGTGATACCGAGCTAGACAGAGTGACTTTCTTTGGAGCAAATTGTAGAGGGGCGGATTTTAGTAATGCTGTTTTCTGGGAGGTAGATCTGGAGCATGCTGATTTTACGGGAGCCAAAATAACAGCAAAACAACTTGAACATGTGAAGCTTTGTCGAACTAAACTCCCTTCTGGCATGAGTTTAAACTCAGACCGCGATTGCAATTGACTAAGCATGATCGGTGGAACTATCCAGCTAACATATAATATTTGATGCTTTAAGTTTTTATTTAGATAATCAGACAGAAATCAACGAATATATCGAGCGCAATCAAGTTCCTGATGACTTAGTTCATCTATATTAAATCCAATTACTCAGAAACTCTAGCTGTCCCTGCATTTCTTCTGAAGATTTAGTGTTTATCAACTTCAACACACCTCTCATCAAGTCACCAATTCCATAACGTTGTTGCGGAGCTAGGATAATTCCTGCGTGAGATAAACCCTGTCCGATTATAGCGGTATGCAATCGATAAAAATCTCTGATGTTAAAACTAAAAATAACCCGATTGTTTTGCCTTGCCCAGTCTAGCTGTTCTTCATCGGATTTGTTTAACATTCCAACATCTGCAACTGTCAGAACATCAGCATTGCGAGATCTCAAGGCTCTTACAAAGTCTTCATCCATTGAGTCCTCGTCAATATACAAAAGTATCTTGCTCATCTAACAAATTAGTTAAGCTTTCTTTGCATGTAATGATGCTAACTTCCAATATTCAGCGTCTTCTTCCGCCAAATCTGCTTCAATCTCATCTTGGTTGACATGATAATAAGCCAAAGCAGCATAAACTTGGGCAAGACTCAGATGATTCATGCGGCGAGCAATTTCCTCGGCACTTGCACCTTGTTTGTATAGAACAACTATTCGACTAACGGATGTTCTTGTCCCCGTAATGATTGGACGACCTTTACGAATATCTGGAGAGCAAGTAACTAAAGTGCCGATGTCAGTAGCAGTAGACATAGTTGAAAGTTTAGTGATGAGATACAGATGATTTATCTTAGTTTATCATTTTGATTAGAGAGAGATTGATGCTGTTTAATGTCTAAAATCATTATAAATTGTACAAGAAGGAAAAAATAAAATAACAAAAATGAGCGATTACGCTTCCCATAACCTTTGGATCGCAATACTAAACTAGAAAACCTACTGATAAACTAAATACAACACCAATTGTAATCAGCAAAGAATTTCCATGTCTGCTACAGCCTTGTCTCGTTATGTGGCTCGAAATCCTGAGATTTTAAGCGGAGAACCAATTATTAAAGGTACTCGGACATCTGTACGCGCCATTGTCTGTTTGTGGCGTTTAGGTATTATGCCAGAAGAAATTTTGCATCATTTACCTCATCTAACTTTGGCACAAATATTTGATGCTTTAAGTTTTTATTTAGATAATCAGACAGAAATCAACGAATATATCGATCGCAATCAAGTTCCCGATGATTTAGTTCATCCTGCTGTCAAGGCTTCTTTAAGTGAATCTTAAACTATGCTGGCATCTTCCAGTAATTTTGCTATTCGACAACTCTCTGCAACCGAAAAACTGAAACTAAATCCGTATTTTGGCAGAAGATTTGGATGTGGCTAATAATATTACTCCTTGAGAACCTTTCAAAATTTATGATTTACCAACACCATACGATAACTTTGGGACTGGTGCAGCTTTGATGGAAACTTTAAATGAATCTCATGAAAATTGTCAATAAGGTATGAGAATTAAGTAATCAACTTGGAAATCGAGGTAAATACTTGTGAAGGCAATTGTACTTACTAAATATGGTTCACCCAATGACCTACAACTTAAAGAAATAGAAAAACCGACTCCCAAAGATGATGAAGTCTCGATCGAAGTTAAAGCATCATCTGTAAACGATTGGGATTGGTGTCTGGTGAGGGGTACACCGTTCTATATTCGCCTGCTATGTGGTTTTTTCAAGCCAAAAGTCCGAATACCTGGAGTTGATATAGCTGGAGAGGTGGTAGCAGTTGGTAAAAATGTTACTCAGTTTCAGCCTGATGATAAAGTATACGGAGATCTATCCGAAAGTGGTTTTGGCGGTTTTGCGGAATACGTTTGCGCTCCTGTAAGTGCTTTAGCTTTGATGCCTGAAAATATGTCTTACATTGATGCAGCAGCTATACCTCATGCAGCGATGCTAGCATTACAGGGTCTACGAGATTTAGGGAATATTCAGCCAGGACAAAAGCTTTTAATCAATGGTGCAGGTGGGGGTGTTGGTACTCTGGGAGTACAAATTGCCAAAGCGATAGGGGTTGAAAATATCACAGGTGTTGATAGTTCCAACAAGTTAGACATGATGCGATCGCTTGGATTCGATCGCACTATTGATTATAAACAAGAAGATTTCACCAAAAGCGAGCAGGGTTATGACTTGATTCTCGATCCTAAAACGAATCGCTCTATCTTCAAGTATTTGCGTGTGTTAAAACCTCATGGCTCTTACGTTACTGTTGGCGGGGAAACGGCTAGGCTTTTGCAAGCTTTATTTCTTTCCCCCATCATTCGTTTTTTCTTCAAGAAAAATGTAACCATTCTGGCTTTGAAACCAAACAAAGATTTAGATTATATCAACGAATTATTTGAAGCTGGACAAATTAAACCCGCGATCGATGGTCCTTACAATTTAAGCAGCGCAGCAGAAGCTATTCAACATTTTGGTGAAGGAAATCATCAAGGAAAAGTCATTATAACCATGGAAAATGGACTCTAAACCCAACCAGAAATAGCTACAGTAATTAAATGCCTGACAGCTTAAGCGATCGCCGTAGGTGCAGCGAAGCTGACCGCGCAGCGCCTGCTTCGCAGACCACGTAGTGCCAGGCTTCGCCTGATCGCATCATTCGCTCAAGTCTCTACAAAACAACACCAACTCATCCCTAATTTAATTAAAATTCGTTTCAACATCCGATCCAAATCAAATTAGATAGAGATCTGCTAGATATTATGTTCTAGTAGAGATCGCTAGCTTCAAGTAACCATCATCATCCTTGAGATTAACCCTAACTAGATTCGGTGAAATCATGAAAAAATTAATCAACAATCCCGATGACTTTGTTCGCGAAAGTATAGAAGGCATGGCTCTGGCTCATCCAGAACTGATTAAAATTAATTTAGAGCCTAATTTTATCTATCGTGCTGATGCACCTGTTGCCAATAAAGTCGCTATAGTTTCAGGTGGTGGTAGCGGACACGAACCTTTGCATGGTGGTTATGTAGGTATGGGAATGCTCGATGCTGCCTGTCCTGGAGAAGTGTTTACCTCTCCTACTCCCGACCAAATGTTAGCAGCAGCCAAAGTAGTTAATAGTGGGGCAGGGGTGCTAAACATTGTCAAAAACTACAGTGGCGATGTGATGAATTTTGAATTAGCAGCAGAGTTAGCACTTTCTGAAGGAATCAAAATAGCGAACATCTTAATTGATGATGATGTTGCGGTTAAAGATAGTCTCTATACTCAGGGACGCAGAGGTGTAGGCACAACTGTTCTGGCTGAAAAAATCTGTGGTGCTGCTGCGGAACAAGGATATAATCTCAAACAGTTAGCCGATCTCTGTCGTAAGGTTAATCTCAACGGACGCAGTATGGGCATGGCATTAACAAGCTGTACGCCACCCGCTAAAGGTTCTCCCATGTTTGAGCTAGGAGAGAATGAAATTGAGTTTGGTATTGGTATTCACGGCGAACCAGGGCGCAAAAGATTACCTTTGGTTTCGGCAGATGAGATTACCGAAATGTTGGCGCGATCGATTCTTGAAGATACTGGCTATACTCGTAATCTGCAAGAGTGGGATGAAGAGAAAGAAGAATGGGTAGAGTTAGAAATAACCGACCCGAATTTAGAACCAGGCGATCGCGTTTTGGCTTTTGTTAATAGTATGGGCGGTACACCTCTATCTGAGCTTTATATTGTCTATCGTAAATTAGCCCAAATCTGCTCTCAGCAAAATATTCATATTGTACGTAGTCTAGTGGGTGCTTATATTACTTCTTTAGAAATGCAAGGTTGCTCTATTACTCTCCTAAAACTAGATGAAGAACTACTGAAATTATGGGATGCACCAGTTAAAACCCCCGCATTACGTTGGGGAATTTAGTGACTAATCCAAAAATATATAATTTAGGTACATCGATCGAGAAAATAAATGTGGGATCATAACACTCATTTCCATAATTTTTTGTTGCGTCAGCTTCCTAGAAAGATCGATCGCGCCTTGGATGTGGGATGTGGGCTAGGACTTTTTGCCTGGAAACTTGCTAAGAGAGCAGAAATAGTAGATGCTATCGATGTCGATCGTACAGTTTTAAAAGAAGCATTAGATAGACACAATGCAGCCAATATTTATTACAAACGTGCTGACTTTCTTGAAATTGATTTAACAGCAGATTCTTATGATGCGATCGTGTCTATTGCCTCACTACATCACATGGATTTAGAGGAAGCCTTGAAAAAAATGAGGTTGCTTCTTCGTCCATCTGGGAAATTAATCATTCTCGGACTTTACCGAGAAACAAGCATTATTGATTATATATATAGTGTGATTTCAATTCCCCTCAACCTCATCTATTTAAACTGGTATCGTAGATCTACTTTGACTGAAAAAACTGTTGCGCCAACTCGCCCTGCTAAGTTGTCATTCAATCAAATTAAATCAGTAGCAAATACTTTAATTCCTGGCTTCAAACTTCAAAGACATCTATTCTGGCGTTATTCGCTAATTTGGCAAAAACCTTAATAAAATTAAACAGAGGCTCGATCGCCTTGTGTCAGGGAAGTCGCTTCCGCTAATACCCACTGATTACTGTGAACTGACAAAAGGCACATGATAATTTTCTCTTGTTTTGATTTGGCATAGATACAAATATCATAACTAATATCCATTTATTAGATATATTGCTATATTTGTATATATATCTTTTGGGAATAGTAGTCAAAAATTAAGATGAGCGATTTAGATTTAAGTCTTACTCCTAATCAAGAAGTAATCCTCTCAGCACTTCGTTTTAGAAAACGTTATGGATTAGAGATTATGGAGGCAATAGAAAACAGTGGAGGCAAACAGATTGGGTTTAATTCTCTCTATCCCAACTTGAAAAAACTGGAAAAAAAAGGCTTTGTCAAGTCGGAATGGGGCAATGAAGCTCCTGAAAAGCATACTGGAGCTAGACGGAAATACTACCAAATTACGGGAACTGGGACGAAAGCTCTTGAAGCAAAACAACAGTTGTTAGAAAACGTAGCTTATTGGATCGCTAAGCCAGAGGGGGTGTAAAATGAATTCTCAGGATTTAGAGATAGCTGGCAAAATAGGTGAATTAGTCAGCCATTTTTCAGAAGAGTGGGAAGAGTACCAAGATTGGCTCAGAGATATTATTTCTTCTCGATCAATTCTTTTAGAACGCCATCGGGCTTGGCAAGCTGTGGGGATTTTTCGCTGGCGTTTATTTTATTTTGTAACCTATGTAGGGACTGTTATTGTTGTTAATCGACTACTCAAAAAACTTAAAAGTATTTGCTTAGCAAAAGATTCTGTAAACTTCACAATCCAATTGCTCAAACTCGATCGATATCGCTATATTCTTCAAAGAACAGCTACACTTTTGGCAGTGGTAGAACTTACCCTTTGTGGTATCGCTGCTGTAACTGGCATTCTACTAGCATTTTATTATCAGCCTACGGCACTGGGAGCTTACCAATCCCTGACCACGATCGTGAATGAAGTTACCAATGGCTCACTTATCCTGAGTTTGCATAATCTGGCTGGTCATAGTCTGATTGTCTTAGCGTTGGTTCAAATCGTCATCATGTTTTTAGGGCGAGAGTTCTTGCTACCTTGGTTAACTGCTTGGATTAGCGGTATTTGTTTGACTCTCACCGCTATTGGTCTGGGTTGGACAGCGATTGTCTTAAATTGGGAACAAACAAGTTTCTGGCGGTTTAAAATCGAACTAAACATAGTTGCCTCGATTCCTTTTGTGGGTTCTTTCCTGCGAGATATTTTGTTAGGGGGAAATAGTATTAGTAGTATCACGTTGCAACATATGTACGCTCTGCATAGCTATATTCTGGCAGTTATAGCTATTATTCTCTCTATCGCTCATCTGGCTGCTCTTATTTGCCAAGAGCAAAATGAGAAACTTGACAATAAGCGATTAAGAGTAACGCAGCTATTTAGTGAGTCTCCTCCAAACAAAAATTCTTCTTCTGTTTAAAATATGAACGTAACTAAGCAACAAATCTTAAATTGGTTACAAGCAGTAGCTAAAACAATTGCCGAAAATAAAGATTATTTAACTGAGTTAGATGCTGCCATTGGGGATGCGGATCACGGGATTAATTTAGAGCGCGGATTTCAAAAGATAGTACCACAGCTATCAAAGTTAGCAACTAAAGATATTGGTACTATCCTCAAAACAGTTAGCATGACTCTTATTTCTAGTATTGGTGGAGCTAGCGGACCTCTGTACGGTACTTTTTTTCTGCGAGCTTCGACAAAAGTAATGGGAAAAGAAGAATTGACACCGACTGAGTTGGCTGACTTGCTGCAAGCAGGAGTAGCAGGAGTAATTCAGCGAGGTAAAGCAAATCTTGGTGATAAGACAATGTTAGATGCTCTCTCTCCCGCAGCAACCGTCTTAACTGAGTTAGTTGCTGAGGGAAATACAATAGTAGATGCTTTAAAACAAGCGGTAGAAGCAGCTGAAACAGGCATGAAACAAACGATTCCCTTAGTAGCGAAAAAAGGAAGGGCGAGTTACTTGGGAGAAAGAAGTGCAGGACATCAAGATCCTGGGGCTACTTCTTCTTTTCTAATTCTTCGAGCATTACTAGAAAGCCTCTAGATATTTAAATCTAATTCAAAAATTGACAATGGACAATTACCTCTTCTTAAAAGCGCACCGCCCTGTCTGAGGAAACCTCGCCCTGCCTCGCACTCATGAATGCAGAGGTCTTAAATTAAAAATTAACTAATTATCAATTATCAATTATCAATTGTCCATTGATAATTAATACACAAATAATTTTGCTTACCTACTTATTAACTAAAACATTCTCGAATAAACTGAGTAAACAACTGAACTTTAGTAGAAAGGTGGCGGTTTACGGGATAAATTAAACATAAAGTTAGTGCTGGTGGATGATAATCGGGCAAAATAACTTGTAGTTCTCCGTTGGCTAATTCTCGATCGACAATAAAGGTTGGTAACATTGTAATTCCCAATCCTCGGACGGCAGCATCTCGTAAAACTTCCCCATTATTAGAACAAAAAACACCATCAATTAAGACTTGTTCTTCTTTAGCTTCATTAATTAATTGCCACTTACAACCCGTTGTTAAATAACCATAATGCAAACAGGAATGATTTTTTAATTGATGGGGATGAGTAGGAATTCCTTTGACTTCTAAATAACTCGGTGCTGCACAAATAACACGGGGAATTCTAGTAATATGATGAGCAACCAAACTAGAAGATGGAAGCGGTGAACCAATACGAATGACTAGATCGTAGCCTTCCGCGATCGGATCGACAAAACGATCTTCTAATGTCAATTGAATTCTCACATCTCGATAGCGAGTAATAAATTCAGCTATTTTTGTTCCCAAAACAGAGATACCAAAGGACATCGGGGCATTAATTTTGAGATTGCCTATGGGTTGACTCTGTTGCTGTGATACTGCTAGTTCTGCTTCTTCTAAACTACTGAGAATATCGAGACAGCGATCGTAAAAAGCTCTACCCGTGTCTGTCACTGTAACCTTACGAGTCGTGCGATAGAGCAATTGTACCCCTAGATGATTTTCTAAGTTGATTACTAATTTATTTACCGCAGAACGAGATAGCTGCATTTTTCTAGCAGCAGCAGCGAAACCCCCTGCCTCAACTACCTCAGTAAATGCCCGTATACTTTCAAACTTATCCATAACAACTGTTATTATCTCAAGTTATAACAACTGTTATTGTCAAATAAAAAAAGACATTATGTCAAATAAATTATATATTGTCTTTTTAATAGAACTAATAGATAATATAACTAAGGAAAAAAAATTCTCAAACAAAGGAGGTAAACACTATGATTACTATCCGTCCAGCCCAAGAAAGAGGCGATGCTAACTTTGGTTGGCTCGAGAGCAGACATACTTTTTCCTTTGGTAATTATTACGATCCTCATCACATGGGATTTGCGAGTCTAAGAGTGATTAATGAAGACAAAGTTAAACCAGGGCAAGGCTTTGGCACTCACAGTCACCGAGACATGGAAATTATTTCCTATGTGTTAGCAGGAGAACTAGAACATAAAGATAGTATTGGTAATGGTTCGGTAATTCGTCCAGGGGACGTACAAATAATGTCTGCGGGTACAGGTATCGCCCATAGTGAATTTAATGCTTCGGCGATCGATCCAGTGCATTTCCTCCAAATTTGGATTTTGCCACAACAAACAGGAATTAAACCTAGTTATGAGCAGAAATATTTTACTTTAGAGGAAAAACAAGGAAAACTAAGATTAGTCGCCTCTAATGATGGCAGAGATAATTCAGTAACTATTCATCAAGATGCCAATCTTTATGTTGCTGCTCTAAATAAAGGCGATCTCGTTAACCATAACACTGACAAAAATAGATCCTTGTGGATACAAGTAGCCAAAGGTGGAGTAGAAGTTAACGGTCAAATTCTCAACACTGGTGATGGTGCTGCCATTACTGATGAAATAGAAATTTCCCTTTCAGCTACTACTGACAATACAGAAATCTTGTTGTTCGATTTAGCTTAAAAGCAAACTATAAACTGGCAAAAGTAATCTTTCATCGAACATTAAATGATAAATGATCAATGATGTGACGAAGTCAGAAAAAGCCCAGTCGTTTCACGGCGGAGTTTCTCTGACAAATTAGAGCAATATTGTGCTAATTACAGCAAGAATGGAAAAGACTGAATCAGGAGTTTCACTTAATTTAAAAAAAGTATGTTTGACCGCGTAATGCGGTCAAACGCTGATGTTTGTTAAATAACCCAATTAGTCACTACTCAAAATTTGGCTCATGACAATCGAAAATCAACTTCAACCCCAAGTTAGTCTTACTGAAGCTATTAAAACTCGTCGTGCTGCTCGTGCTTTTAGCTCCGATCCCATTCCTGAGGGTATTCTAGAAGAAATTTTTCGTTTGGGCTTACAGTCTCCTTCTGGTTATAATTTGCAACCCTGGAGATTTATTGTGGTCAAAGAACAGAAAAACAAAGATAAATTAAGAGCTTGTGCTTTCGATCAACCTCAAGTTTCCCAAGCACCTGTAGTTCTCATCTGTTGTGGCGATCGCCGTGTCAACAATACTGAATATATTGAAGAAATGATCCAACTGGGAATAGCAGCAGGGGGAGTCAATGAAAAATTCGCGGATTATATGCGCAGTGCAATTCCTCAACTATTTGAGTACAAGCCCTGTTTTGAATCTATGGAAGCTTGGACAAATCGTCACACGATGTTAGCAGTAGCTCACTTGATGATTGTCGCTAAAGCTTTTGGTGTCGATTCTTGTCCTATGGAAGGCTTTGTTACAGCACAAGTCAAGGAAGCCTTTAATATTCCTGTTGAAGTAGATGTTTGTTGCCTATTACCTTTAGGATATGCAGATGAGCCTATCAAAAAATATGGCGGTAGATTCAGCACAGAGCGTGTTTGCTACGGAGAAAGTTTTGGTCAAGCTCTTTGATTGACCAACGGAAAAGCTCTCGTCTCCGTTCTATAGCGAGTCAGCGACTGTCAAGGTCTTCTCGACAGTTTAAGTCGGACGTGACAGATACTGAGTCTTAAAACTTTTTCAGCCTATATGTTTCAAAACCCTTACTTGCGATCACGCAGTGCCAGCGAAGCTGATCGCCATTAGGGATTATTAGTTTTTGGAGTGATATTTTATGAGTCCCAGAAGCATTTATTTGATAGTAGCACTTATTGGTGGTGCTGTTTTACCCGTTCAAGTTGCTCTTAATGCTCTTTTAAAAGGTTATGTCGGTCAGCCAATGCAGGTTACATTTATTTCCTATGTTGTTGGCAGTATTACATCGCTGATTATTTGTTTTTTGGCTCGTTATCCGCTTCCTGAATTGGCTTCTCTCGCTCAAACATCATGGTGGATGTGGGTAGGAGGCTGTTTGGGAACTTTGTATGTCTGGTCAACTATTTTTGCCACACCTAAGATTGGAGCAGCACTGGCATTAGGACTCACAATTGCAGGTCAGATGATTGCAGCACTTTTTTTAGATCATTATGGCTTCATCGGGCTTACCAAACAGCCAGCCAGTCCACTACGCATCACAGGAGTTGTCTTAGTCATTATTGGGGTTTCTTTGGTTGCTGCTAAAAAATTGTGATAATGTTTATCTTCTCTTAGTATGCCAGGTAGCTTATCTCCTTTTTGGGGTGGTTTAGCTTGTGCTTGTTGCTATAGACCTCTTGCAAAAGTCTTAATTAAACGGTTAGGAAAGACCAGGAGGACAAGGAAGACCAGGAGGACAAGGAAGAAATTCTCTACCTTGTCTACCTTCAGTAGATGGAAAGATCTTGTTCGAGCGGGCGATCGCCAACTCCAAATGATTTGCGATAGAAGCAGAAACCAGTACTAAAGTACTGATTTCTGGCAAATTATATAATTAATACTTATA
>JASJDI010000233.1 GCA_030065155.1 Xenococcaceae cyanobacterium MO_188.B29 | reverse complement strand
GCAGGTAACATAGCAGCAGATAAACCCCACCAATAGCGATCGCCTGTTATTTCTCCATATTGCCAGATAAACCAAATCGCAGCCATCCATTCAATAACGCTAGAAACATGAACCATCCAAGTGGGAATTGAGAGTGCATTCATTATTATTAGTTGATAGTTGATTGAGGTGTACTTCAGCGATCGAAATAAAGTTAAACAATTAAAATTTTAGTTCGATAAAGTCAATAATTTGCTGATGAATAGTTTGTTTATCTTTTGTTCCATCAATAATTAAAGATAAGTCTTGATAGTCACCTAGTATTTGTTGATATTTTTCTTTTACTTGAGTCAACTTTTCTTTATTTTCATATACTTCTTTGATTGAGCGTTGTTGGAGTCTCTCCAAAGAAATTTCAATAGGAATATCTAGATAGATTAATAAATCTGGATTAGGAAAGTTACTATTTAATTTACTAACAAAATTAAATTGTTTGGTTGTAGAAGAATTATAAGCAAGAGAAGAAAAATAATATCTAGGAACAATTACCTGAAATCCCTTGGAGATTAATTGAAACACTCCGTCAATATCATTATATAAATGATCGTGGCGATCGGCTGCAAACAGATACGCCATTTGTTCATCAAACTTTTGTTTATCTTCAGTAAAGAAAACTCTTTTTTTTAGTGTACTTCTAATTAAGTTACCAATAATACCATTAGAAGGTTCAGGACTAATTACAGCGCGATCGCCCTGATTGATAAAATAATCTTTGAGTAACTCAGCCTGAGTAGATTTTCCACAACTATCAATACCTTCTAAAACAATAAATAATTTTTTATTCATTGAACTTTTAAACTACTTTTTCCTTAAATCAAACCAGGTTTCTAACCAACTACGCAAATTTTTATGATTAGCTAATCTTTGTTGCTGATAGACAGTAGCAGTTTGTTGGATAATTTCAGCAAAACTAGGATAAACATAGGGAAAATCTATCTTTAGCAATCCACCAATTATATTTTTGCTCAGTTTAATTTTAGATTTCATCATAAAAGCGATCGCGCCGATTAATTCGGCTGCATTTTCTCCCACAAGATGCGCTCCTATTATCTCACCATGAGGAAGAATCACAAATTTACATAATCCTGTAGTCTTGCCAGTAATTTGTGCTTGAGTAGTATTTTTCCAGTATTGTCTTATAATATGGATATCATCGCCATACCTCTGTCTTGCCTGATTTTCGGTCATACCTACCCTAGCTAAATTTGGTTGAGTAAAAATTGCCCAAGGTAAATAGTTATAATCTGTTTTAAACCAAGGCAGAAACAAAACATTTTTCAAAGCAATATTGGCTTCATACTGAGCTATATGAGCTAAAGAATAACCGCCAATTACATCCCCACAAGCATAAATCTTAGGGTTACTAGTTTGTAATTTCTCATTCACTCCAATACCATTGAGTTTAAATTTAACTCCTACTCCCGCTAAATTTAAACTCTCTATATTGGGTTGTCTTTTACCAATTACAATAATTTCCTCTGTTTCGATCGCTCGATCCCCTGCTTGTAACCATTTTTTTTCTCCTAGATATTTGCTCTGGGTAATAGGAGAAGCAGTTAGAATTTTTACTCCTTCTGCTTCTAGTTGAGCTTGAATAAGCATCGCTGCTTCCTTATCTTCATGGGGCAACAATCTTTTTTTTTCTGTAATGATTAGAATTTGTTTACTTAATCTAGCTAAACTCTGTGCCACCATTAGAGCCTGAGGAGTATCTCCTACTATGGCTAAATTAGAAGGAAGAAAAGATAAATCTTGTTTTTGAGCAATATCACTGAGAGTAAGATAGCCACAATCTTTTATTGCTGTCTGCGATTCTCTCACTATATGAGTACCAGTAGCAATTAGATAGGTACGCGATCGCAACTTCCTCTTACCTACTATAAAAGCTTGTTGTGGTAATCGACAGAATTCGCCTTGACCATAAACTACATCTACTCCCAAGGTTGCTAAACTAGTCAGGGAGTTTTCTTCTGTGAGAGCAAAGTTTACTGCTTTTGACCAATTTCTTATTTCTGTTAATTCTACATTCTTGGATTTGATAGGCTCTGAATAGATACCAAAATGATTCTCTCGGTTATTGGTAACAAAATCAGCTATTTGAGCTAGACTATGGCAGAAAATTATTTCTGATGAATAAGAATTTTCTTCAAGATTTTGTGTAACTAAAGCTACTCTGGCTTGAAGACGAGCAGCAGTAGCAGCAGCATAAATTCCTTCTTGACTACTACCAATTACTACTAAATCATAGTCTACCGCCATATTGTCAGGATTACAGATTAGGGAACAGGGATAATCTTAGCAACTTTAGTCTGTTTATCGCCAAACTTCCCAACCAAAAAGTTATAAACTCTCAGATCAGTTAATTTAGTTTCTTTTTCGACTTAGCCAACCGAAAGGAATCAAACCCAATAAACCCAAAAGTGAACTTGGTTCGGGTACTGTTTCTACCGCAAAGACAGTAGTAGTACCACTTACCTCATTACCCACTACTACTAGAGGCTGGTTATGAGGACTATCTTCAGCAGGGATAAATAATACGCCTTCTATCCCTAAATCCCCTACTGCTGCTAGTTGTTCTGCTGTAGGATCGGGATCTCCCTCTTCATCCACATCAAATACAACTGAGAAATCACGGTTGTTAGTGTAATCGAGAAAGACAGGATTATGAGGATCGCTAACATCATAACTAACTACTCCCCCTACCCTCTCTAACCCAACAAAAGCAATAAAGCGATTGTCTACTTGACCAATAGTAATCCCTTCTGGCTCTGGTCCTTTATTTTCACTACGATTATCAAAGTTGTTTTCGTCGTTGTTCGAGTTAAAAAAGTCAGGAAACTGGCGAGCAACAATTTGTTCTAGTTCATCGCCACTATCCCAAACTAAATTACCATCTTCATCCCAAATAGAGAAAGAGCGTCCACCAAAAGCAAATAGTTTATCAAAGTCCCCATCACCGTCAGTATCCCCCATAGTATTGGTTACTTCTAAGCGTCCTAACACTTCATCTTGTTGTAATTCTTCGGCATTGGGGAAAGCATTAGGATCGAGGGTTAAATCTTTTACTCTCGATTCTTCATCTAAAGCTACTTGTTCTTCTCCATTCGCGTCTTCAAACTCATACTGCCGACTATCTCCTTCGTTAGCAGTAACTAAATAAGTTTTGCCGTCAACACTGTAAGAATCTATTTCATCTGGTTGATAAAGACCATGTAAGTTATTGTAAGTAGTGATATTAATCTCTCCATCTCGATCGCTCGCATCTAGACCACTACCTTCTACACTGTGATCTTTAGTACCTAAGCCTACTACTTTTTCAAATTCTTTATCTACTAAATCGAGAACCGCGATGGCATTATTTTCCTGTAAAGTAACCCATGCTTTTTTTCCATCTTCAGCTACAGTAATATTTTCTGGTTCTAAATCCTGAGCTACGCTAGCCCCTGGACCAAAAATTCGCACATCCCCAACTAGCGAAACATTATCAAACCCAACATTAGTCACATCCTGTTGAGTTAGATTGCCAACGCCATTGGCAAGGTCGATAATACTAACAGAACCTTCAGGATCGACAAGATAGTCATCACTTGGTTCTCCTTCATTAGCCACTAGTAATTGATTACCATCAGGTGTAAAAGTTAACATGTCTGGTAAAGCACCTACGTTAACTGAGTCTAAAAAGTTACCAGTAGCATCAAAAAATAAAACTTGACCAGGAGCTTGAGTATTTTTATTCTCTACCGCAGCAGCTAAAATACCATTGCTAAAAGCGACACTATTAACACTACCTAAATCAGAATTAATAGTCTCAATTTTAATAGATTTGGTCAGGGATGGTGTAGTCGGATTTTTGAGGTTTAGAATATCAATTTGATTGGCAGATTTGTTGGTAACAAAAATATTTTCAGTTGTTGGATCGTAAGTAGTTATGGCAGAAGCAGCATCGTCATAAATTCCCGTAGAATAAGTTCCGATGGATTTTAGTCTTGAAGCTTTTGCTGGCAGAGCTATTACCCCTAATAATATTAAGGATTGTAGTGATAAATAGCATGTTTTAATTGTTTTCATATTAACCTGACCTTGTCTTAAATTAGGATCTTATTTAGTCGAAATTTTACTTATTTTTTGTAGAATCTACCCTCTTATTTTTTACCAGAAAAATGACTAAAAAATACTTTACATATTTTTTACTCTTTGCTGGCTTTGCTTCATCTAATCCTCATACAATTACAGGCAAATAGTAAAAATAGTTTCAACAATATCGATCTGTAAATTAAGTGTTTCTAAATTTATAAGGTTGTAAATTGTATTTGTTAAGATTTTTATTTGTTTTTTTGTATTTTTATTAAAGACTAAAAAATTGTTGTGGTAATTACATATAATTGGTTTGTATTTTTTTGTATTCTTGGCGAGAAAAGATATTTATGTTGCGGTAATTACGTAAAATTAATAAACACAAAACGAGTATAAACTACTATTAAATCGTTATTATGCTCAACTATATTAGTCATTGGGCATAGTAGCTATTTTGTTATGATCTGATTAACACAAACTTAATGAGAAAAACAGAGTTAGCTTGCATCATTAACCAGAACAAGATTTAATTGAACTTATTATTACTTTTAGCTATTGTTGTCTGTTGACATGTAAATTATTGCTTATTTCGTTTATGATGGGAAGCACTTTGGTAAACAGAAAAAATATCATATTTTTTCAACTGATAAGCAAATTGGTACTTTTAAGTGCCTGTCTTAGTTTAATAAGTTGCCAGGCTCGATCTACTTCTACTACTGAACCTGTAGAGACTCAAACTAATCAATCTACTAAAACCATTGTTATTGGAGATATTTCCAACAATCCAGCCAAGAAAATTGCTCGTTATCAGCCTATGGCAGATTATTTAGCCAGTAATTTAAGTGAATTTGGAATTGGACGAGGAGAAGTAAAAGTTGCTTCTGATTTAGCAACCATGATTGATTGGCTAAAATCGGGTCAAGTAGATATTTACTTCGACAGTCCTTATCCGTCCATGATAGTAGGCGATCGCTCTGGTTCAACACCCATATTGCGTCGTTGGAAAGGTGGTCAATCAGACTATTATGGAGTCTTTTTTGCCATGAATAGTAGTGGAATAAAAACCCTAGCCGATCTTAAAGGTAAAGTTGTTGCTTTTGACGAACCCTATTCTACTTCTGGTTATTTTTTACCCTTAGTAAAATTAATAGAGTCAGGTTTTAAAGTAGTAGAAACCACATTTAGCAATACAAACATATCACAAGAGCAGATTGGTTATGTTTTTACCGATGATGATGAAAATACGATTCAATGGGTAATTAGCGGTAAAGTAGATGCTGGAGTAGTCGATCTCGAAACTTTTGAGGAAATTCCCTCACAAAGTCGTATAGAAATCAAAATTTTGGCAAAAACAAAAACTGTCCCTAGACAAATGGTCTCAATCAGAAAAGACCTCGATCCTGAACTTAGAGAAACAATTCAGACACTTCTCCTCAATATGGATCAAAATGAAGAGAGCAAACAAGTACTAACTAAATTTGAAAACACTGCTAAATTTGATGATTTTCCGACTCAACAAAGTATTGACGAAATTCGACGACTATACGAACTAATTCCTGCCAAATAGTTTCATGACTCTGTTGCAATACAGAAAAGATTCTTTAGCTAGTAAGCTCACCCTGGCAATTACCACCCTAGTTGTAGGCGTAGTTGCCAGTGTGACTATGCTCTCTTTATATAGAGAACAACAAGCTTTCCGCCGAGAATTAGAACAACAAGCACAGCTTTTACTCGATGCGCTCTCAGTGACTACCGCAGATGCTCTATATCTCTTAGATGCTGATTTTTTAGAAGAGATTATGGAGCAACTAGGAGAAGAGCAAGTTCTTGCTGCTGGTCGTATTTATGGTCAAGAAGGAAGAATAATTGCTGATGCTTATAGTAACTCAGTCCTTGTCTATGGTCTCAAACCAGACCCTTTTGGTCAAGAGCTATTACGCCATGATAATACTGTATTTAGATGGCAATCTCATCAGTTGCTGGCAGGAAAAGCCATCATTCTAGGTAATCAGCGTTTAGGTGCAGTTAGTATTGGTTTATCTACCGAACCTTTAAAAGCGAAGATAGCAGCAGTTCGCAACCAAGGAATTACGATTGCTATAGTTGCTTCGGCGGGAGGAACATTTTTAGCTTTGTTGTTGAGTCGATCGATCACCGATCCTCTGAAGCAAATGATCAAGGCAACTACTAGTGTAGCTAATGGTAATCTCAATCAAAGAATTATCGTTAATAGCAATGATGAGTTAGCAGACTTAGCAGATGCTTTTAACTCAATGACATCTCAACTGAAGGGATTAATTGCTAATTTGGAACAACAAGCCGAAAATCTGCGAGAAAGCGAAACAAAAAATAGAGCCTTACTGAATGCCATTCCCGATTTAATGTGGCGGTTACAAGAAGATGGAACCTTGATAGATTGTCAAGTAACTAGAGAAAACCATTGTACGCCTTTCACCTTTAACTTATTGGGTAAAACTATTAGAGAAATATTACCTCCAGAAGTAGCTCAACAATTTTTAGCCTGTGTTGAGAAGGCTATCAGCACCAATAGAGTTCAAATCTTAGAATATAAATTATTAATTAGGAATCAACAACGATATTTTGAAGCCAGAATAGTAGTTAGTGGCAAAAATGAAGTGCTGGCGATTATTAGAGATATTACTGAAAATAAGTTAGCAGAGCAAGAGTTGACTAAAGCCAAGGAAGCTGCCGAAGCTGCTAGTATTGCTAAAAGTAGGTTTCTGGCGAATATGAGTCATGAATTGAGAACTCCTCTCAATGGTATTTTAGGGTTAAGTGAACTCTTGCGAGTTGATGCCATTGAATATGGATATCAAGATTTTGT
Organism: Xenococcaceae cyanobacterium MO_188.B29; assembly: GCA_030065155.1. Classification (GTDB taxonomy): domain Bacteria; phylum Cyanobacteriota; class Cyanobacteriia; order Cyanobacteriales; family Xenococcaceae; genus JASJDJ01. The sequence continues at coordinate 3,935 of JASJDI010000233.1, read as the reverse complement.
CCCTGACTTACATCAAATTAATAAATCTGGTTTACACTTACTAGCTTTAATTGAAGATATTTTGGATATCTCTAAAATTGAAGCTGGAAAGATGACTCTGTCTCTAGATAAATTTCAGCTTCAGTCACTAGTTATGGAAGTAAGCCAAATAGTTCGTCCTACGGTAAGAAATAATGGCAATGTACTTAAAATCAGCAATTTAAATGGCTTAGGCATAATAATTGGCGATCGCCAGCGCATCAAACAAATAATGTTAAATTTACTTAGTAACGCTACTAAATTTACCCATAATGGTACTATCTCTCTAACTATTAATCGTGTTGCTCAGACTTCTTTAGCTAAAACGATTGAGAAATATCAATCCTCTGTAGATAAAGTTCAATTAGCAAAGAAGAGTAAGGACTATAATCTTAACCATCAATCTCAGGAATGGGTAGTTTTCCAAATTAAAGATACAGGAATTGGTATGAGTTCTGAGCAGATTCAACTAATTTTTCAGCCTTTTATGCAAGCAGATGATAGTACTACCAAAAAATATGGGGGTACTGGTTTAGGACTGGCTATTTGTAAAAACTTCTGTCAAATGATGGGAGGTAACATCATGGTAAATAGTGAATTAGGTAAAGGTTCAACTTTTACTTTTTGGCTGCCCACAGTTTTAAAAATAAATAAAAGAAAATCGGTAAATAGCTAGGAAATGTTGATAGGCAACTATAATTTCTTACAGAAAAGATTAACTAAATTTTGCTAGCCTAAAATATGCGTCCTAATGCTAATAAAACACCTTCTGTTACTAGGTGGCAAGAATTACATCGCCTTAGACTGCCTACTGTTAATCAGTTGGATAATATTAAAGCTCATCTAGACATAGTCTTATTAGCTTTAGAATCGATCGCCGATATCAGTTCTGAGGCAATGCTATCAGCAGCAAAAGAACTGAATCTAGAGTCAGTCTTAGTCGATAGGGTAGCATTGTGGAGATTGCGTCAATCTAATCCTTTGCGTAAAAGTTCTGGAGGAAGAAAAAAACTAGACGTAGAAGAAGCACGCTCTTTAGTCTTAATTATTTGCTATTTGGCAAAACAAAATCAAGAATTACTTCGTCGTGCAGTTAGTCTCTTAGAGCAAGTTACCCAACAGCAACAAGAACCTCATCATACTGCTTTGCTAGGAGAGTATCTTGATAAGTTTATTAATACCTATCAAGAGCGTATGGAAATAGAAGCACAAACCACACCAGAAAAATTATCTCACTTAGCTCTTAAACTATTGATTGATTTATTGTTTTACAGTGGTAATAATGGTCATCGTCTATTGTGGTTGGCAATACTCGATCGATCTCAGCAATAATTATTTTATTTATTTATTTGTTTTAATTAATAATTTTCTATGTTAGTTACTCGTCGTTTTACTCCTCCTACTTGTACTCTAGAAATAGAGGCAAATAGTTCTGCCTTATCTCGCTGGACAAAACAGAAAGCAATTAAAACTATCCACTTTCAACTTAGTTTTGACGATCCTCGCTTAACAGAAGAACAACAAGTCACCATCAAAGGCGATCGAACTCAATTAGAGCAACTATATCAAGCAGTTAGTACTTATATAAAAAATTTTTTGCAGAAGTCTTCCTGGGAAGAAATAGTATCTCCATCTCAGCCGTCTACTATGGTTGCTACTACTCAACCATACCTAAAACCTCAAGGGTTAGTTGCTCATGAGTTGTTTTTAGGTTCTTTGAAAGATAGTAAATCTGGAGATAAAATTCAACTCAATACAGTCCAATTATTCGATTTAGTTACTGCTTTAGAAGATTATCAAGTAGAAATAGCTGCCATACCTAATCTTAATGCTTCTAATCGCAAAAAGTTCCCCTTATGGGGTACTGCCGTAGCATCTATAGTTTTAGTTGCAGGATTAGCTACTCTAGGTTTCAACCTATTTACCCGAACATCTACCAATCTTCAATCTGCTTCTTCCCTACAAGATTCAGCCTCCAATAAACCTACCGTTAATCAAAATGATGTTATTCCTCCCCAAGTAAAGAAATCTCCTCAACCACCAGAAACTGAACGGCAACTGCAAAATCCTCTTTCCTCAGAAGAAAAATTACCCCCACCACCACCAGTAGATTTGCCCAAACCCCCTCCTGCAAATGTTCCAGATTTCTCTAAATATCCCTTACCAAAACCAAATATTGAGCCGAGAGTAGCGAAAAACACACCTAGTAAACCTTCTCCTTTACCTTCAGAACCAGAGCTTACTCTCAACTCAAAACGAGAAGATATACTCATACCAGATGTCCCACCTCTTTCCACATCACTCCTCCCCACAGAAGAAGAAATTATTAATGATTCTATAGCCAAAGCAAATCAAGCAGACAATGAGGATAATCTTGAGCAAGAACAATCTTTCCAGTCATTAGAACCAGAAGAATCTGATAGTACTCCGCAGTTAAAAGAAGTAGAAAAGTATTTCCAGCAGCAATGGCAACCACCAGCAGAATTAAAACAAACTATTGAATATCGTTTAGTAATTGGTTCGGATGGCTCAATTGCCAGAATTACGCCTATTGGTAAAGCTTCAGAAATATTTATCGATCGTACTAATATTCCTTTAATGGGGGAATCTTTTGTTTCTCCCAGTTCTAATAAAGGCAATCAGACTATTCGTCTATTGTTAAGTCCCGATGGGGAAGTAAAAACTTTTTTAGAAAATAAATAACACATACAATACCAACTGTAATGCCTATTTTTGTCAAAATTGAAGAAGGGATTGTCAACAAGCAGACTTTCGATCGATATGTACCTGCTCATAAAGAGTATATTCGCCAATTAATTATCAAAGGACACAAAGCTCGCTCTGGCTATTGGAAAGAATTAGGGGGGGGAATGCTGATTTTTGAAGCATCTTCTTTAGATGAAGCCAAAGCGATTGTTGCACAAGATCCATTAATTAAAAACAACTGTGTTACCTATCAACTTCATGAATGGTGTGTTGTGGTGGAATAAATTGTGCTTGATTTGCGCCAATAAGGTTTGAAACTTTTAAATCTCAGATTGATATTGTTGCGGTTGTGTTCTTTCTTCAACGTGAGTTCGATGAAAATTTTTAGAACCAAGAGAAAGCTGAGACCTATGCTAAAAGTAGTGTTTTAAGGTCTCAGCTATGGAATTAAAATCTCGTCTCGATCTTAGCGAAATTTTTTGTGATGTAGATGATTTCTACAACAGTTTTGAAAAACACTGTCGTGACCTACCTCAATTAACGGCGATCACGCAGTGCCAGCTTCGCTGATCGCTGGTGAAAAAAGATCTAGTTCTCGTCTGAGTTTGAGTGAAGTGATGACGATTGTCATTGCCTTTCATGGTAGTGGTTATCGAACATTCAAGGAATTCTCTACTCTACAAGTGAGACCTCACGGGAAAAAAGCTTTTCCCTCTCTGGTTAGCTACAATCGTTTTGTCGAGCTAATGCCTTGGTCGATGATGCTTTTATGTTGCTTCTTACAGACAAGAAAAGGAGAAGTTACAGGAATTAGCTTCATCGATTCGACTCCGATAGAGGTATGTTGTCCCAGTCGCAGTCGCTCACATCGTGTCTTTGAAGGATTAGTAGGATGGGGCAAAAATTCTGTGGGTTGGCATTATGGCTTTAAGCTACATCTAATTATTAATGACAAAGGAGAACTACTAGCTTTTAAGTTGACTCCTGGGAATACTAGACCTATGCGCAAAAGTCTTAATTAAACGGTTAGGAAAGACCAGGAGGACAAGGAAGAACAGGAGGACAAGGAAGAAATTTTCTACCTTGTCTACCTTGTCTCCCCACTCTCCCTCTCTTGGTCGGCTTGCTCTCGGTGAGGAAACCTCACCGAGTTCCGACCGCTTGTCTTACCTTCCCTTGAATTTATTTATGCAAGAGGTCTACTGATGACC
>JASJDI010000012.1 GCA_030065155.1 Xenococcaceae cyanobacterium MO_188.B29 | reverse complement strand
ACTTCCAAGGGTAGTCTGAAAATGAAACGTTATCAAGCTGGCTTGAATAATAATTTTCTGCTTCAGATTCTATCTAATTCTGGCATATTTTGACTTGATATTTTGATGCGATTACCCTGGAAGAACTTATGATGCTTAATCGACATAAAATTAACTATTATCAACAAGGATTGAAAGTTTTATCTGCCCTTAGTTAAGCATTTATTTAAATTAATTCTACTTCGATTTTCAGCTCGATTTTTATCAATTGAGTCACTTACGAATGCCTATTTAATCTTAACGCACATATCCATTTGTTGAGAAATTACATTACCTAAGTTTTCCCTCAACTATACTTATTAAATTTCCTCAAAAGATTAGGCTAGTTTATCTCAATAGTTGTTTTTAAAATCAGCTTCTCGAATAGAAATCTCATTACTCAAGAATTTTTCAGACACTTGTCTCCCCAAAAATACAGTGACTCTTCTACCCATTAAATTCTTGTAGATTGCATGACTACCTTTCTGTCTTTGGAATTGATAGCCTAATTTAGTAATTACCTTGATAAATTCTTTCGCCTTAACTGTGGGTAAATTACTCATAGAGAAATACGAATTGGCTTAATAATTAGATTTTCTTCTGGTATAGATTCTCCATCTTCTATCAGGCTTTCTAAATATAATTCTATAGCTTCTGTAATGTTTGCTAGAGCTTCTTCAAAGCTATCTCCTTGACTATGACATCCTTTCAAGACAGGACAATATGCGTGATAACCACCATCTTGTTCTAATTCAAAAATTACTGTGTAATTATGTACTGTATTTACTGTTTGGTTCATACTTGAGGCTAATTATCCTAATCTTTTACTGTAAGATTGTATTGTATAAATCGATGTATCTTTTTGCTTGTAACTTGATCGAATATTCTTCTACAGCAATTTTGCGACAGTTTTTACTTAGGTTTCCTCTCAAATTATCGTCTTCTAACAGTTTAACTATTCCTTGACTAAAATCTTGATAATCTTCTGGTTGTGCTAAATATCCTGTAATCCCAGGGCGTACTAGATCGGGAACACCACCAACTTTAAAGGAAACCATTGGTGTACCACAAGCCATACTTTCTTGCAATACTAAGGGTAAATTATCTGCTCTTGTTGGAAATATAAATAAATCAGCAGCAGAATAAGCAATAGATTTTAATCGATCGCCATCAACATAGCCTAAATGTATTGCAGGTATATCAATATTTTCAGTTAGGCTTTCGCCACCATTTCCCATTACTAAAATTGTAATCTCTTTTTTGAGAGATGCTGGTAATTCTTGAAGTGCTTTAATTAGTAAGTCTCCTCCCTTACGAGGATCATTAAGATTTTGAGAGACAAATAATAATACTTTTTTATTTTTAGGTATGCCCAATAGATCTCTAGATTTATCCGTATCTAATTGTTGATAAGCTTCCGTATCTATTCCATTGGGAATATAATTAAGGGGCAAGGGATTGAGCATACTTTTCTTGACGTGCTTAGTTAACCAACTACTAAGAGTAACAATAGTTAGGTTTGATCGAGTATAAATCCATTTTTTTAACTTCCATTCAAGAGCAGTATTATCAATTTTTACAGGAGGATATGTATCTAGATTGGGACAGCTACCACAACCTTTTTGCCAGCGATCGCAATTATAACTATAAGCACAATGTCCCGTAAAACTCCACATATCATGCAAAGTAAATACTGCTGGTTTATGTTTAGTTAATAGAGGTATTGCTAGATAATTAAAATAGCCCAAGTGCAAGTTGTGGAAATTAATAATGTCTGCCTCCTTATAAAGACTAGACTTAGGAATATTAAAACTACTGTAAGCATTAATATTGTTAAGTCCTATATAAGAACCCAAGCTGGCAGTTATGTTATCGATATTTTCTTTTCTTTTAATCTTATTGACAAGATCGCTATCAGTTTTGACTTTAGCAACTAATAATTTAGAATCTATCCCTTGATTTAATAATCCTTGATGCAATCTATATCCTGCGATCGCAGCACCACCTACAAGATCGGATTGGTTAATCTGGAGTACTTTCATGTAGATAGTTTACTAGCTTCCATATATAGTGAGTCAGGTTTATAAATTGTGCCATCTGGTTCTGTCTCTAAATTGCAACTTGTCCAATTAGAAATGTAGCTCTTGCCTTCGCTGCACTCTGTTATTAGATGATTCGACCATAAGTATTTTGGGAGTTTTGTCAGTGATTTGACCCAGTTATGGTTAAAGTACCCAGATTGAATCCAAAATCGATCGCCTTGATGTATATTTATTTAGTTGCGATCGCATCTCGAAGAGATTCACTATAATCTTTAGATGGGATAGCAATCAAAGATAGAGTCAATACTGAGATTTAATTTCATCTAGGATGAGAACTTTGAAATGTGGAAGCTCCTGTAAATCAGTATCATTAGTTAGAAAAAATTCTGCGCTATTTTGAATGGCTGTAGCAACTTGAATTGCATCTGGAGTTTTAAGATTTTTTGTAGCTCGGAGTTGAGCAGCAAGTTCTGCAATAGTAGAGGATACAGAATACATTGTTAGATAAGTTGGATTTTGTTCTATAAAGTAGATCAAAGGAGCAGTATCTAAGCCAACAATTTTACCCCGTAGCTGATTTATCCATTCCATGACAGACGCTCTCGATCCACATATTGTTGAGCATCCATACCTTGCCAGATATCTTTTCCCAATCCTTCTAATTCCATAATGCTGCGTTTTGGTTTTAACGGAGTACGATGACGTACTATTATGGCTAATTCTTCCAACAATCGCAGTTGCTCATCTATAGTTAAACTTTCAACCTGACGGCGTATTTCTTGATATGTAGCCATACTTTTTGCTTAATTTTATTACTTGTTCTTAGTATATCTTGGTGATAAGGCGTTAAATTCATGGATATGTCGCCCTTTTGTCAGTTCATCATAAACTCCTTGAGGAATAATCACTCTGCCAATTAACCTCCTCGCCCTTCGCTACACTAAAGAGCGAATTTTAAGTTTAATTAAAGCTTGCATTTAATAGATTTACCATAATCTTTGGATAGGATAATTATCGAAAATGGAGTCAACACTTAGTATTGGTATTTTTTCGGCGATCGCTTGAGCTATCAAAATACGATCAAATGGATCTTTGTGGTGATTTGGTAATCCATCTAATGCCCAAATGTGAGAAAGTTCAATTGAAAGAATTTTGAGATTATTAACTTTTCTTTGACTATCTATTAAATCGGGAAGTGCTAGATCGAGTTTTAACTTACCAAGTTGAATTTTAATCTGCATTTCCCAGATACTAGCTATACTTAACCATAATTCATTTTGGCGATCATATATAAGTTCTTCTGCTGTCTGAGACAATTTATCTGAACCTTGGGCAAACCAGATCAAGACATGAGTATCTAAGAGTAATTTCATTCCTCTATTTTTTTAAACTCTAAAGGCTCATTAAAGTCTTCACTAATCCAAATTTTACCTTTTTGCAATCCAGCAACACGCTTTTGAGACGATTCTCTTTGAGTCAGTTGACTTTCAAGATATTTGGCAGCGATAAATTCGACAAAATCTAAAATCTGCTGCTGTTGTTCTAACGGCAAATTTTTTAATTTTGCTAATACTGCTTCACTAATTGCTACTGTTTGAGAGTTCATTCGTACCAATTGGCTTGTTTATTATAGTTATCTCAATTATAGACACTACCAGAATCAGGATTTTGATTATATCTTTCTAACTGTGTAATTGTGTATTGTATTGACTGTTCCGTTCATACTTGAGTCTAATGATTACTAATTAGTAAAAATGGAGTCAAAACTTAGTATTGGTATTTTTTCGGCGATCGCTCTAATAATTTAATATTCAAGACAATCGCTATTTTTGTGACTGATACGCTTCAGAACTAGTTATATGCTCTAGTAAACCCTCACAACTATCTAGTAATAGATCGATAACTTTATCAAACCCTTCTTGACCACCATAATAAGGGTCAGGTACTTCTTTTTCAGGGTAATTTTTGGCAAAATTGCACATTAAAACAACTTTCTTGTCATATTTCCCTTCTCGATCGAGATAAAGGATATCGCGGTAATTTTCGCGATCCATAGCTAGAATAAGATCGAAATTAACTAGGTCTGATGGTTGTAACTTGCGAGATTTCCCCTGAAGTTTTATCCCTCGTTTAGCTGCTGCTGCACTCATACGACGGTCTGGGGCTGCGCCAATATGATAACCAGAAGTTCCTGCTGAATCACAGATGATTTTGTCTTTTAAATTAGCTTCTTTAATTAAGTAATTCATGATATTCTCGGCTGATGGAGAACGGCAAATGTTACCTAGACAAACGAATAATAATTTGTAAGCCATAAAAAATTAAAAATTCTTAAATTTTTCCGTTAAACTCAATTTTAAGTAGTCAGAGTCAATGTATCATACCGTCGAGAATCGTCAAGTCTTTTTTGCTTAGTATTTATCAACTAATATTTACTAATATTTATAGTATTTAAGCTAAAACAATCTATGTATAAATCTCGCTCTCGCGAACGTTTTATTTTTGCCAAACGTAGACCCAAACGCTACCGTCAATTTTCCTCGTTGTGGCTAATTGTATCTATTTCTCTATTTTTACTTGTCATAGAACTTTTAACTCGCATTTTTATTGATATTTCTGGGTCAAAAGAAGAATTTAGCCAAACTTTGGCTGAGCCTGAACTCATTTCGGCTTATCAACTTGATTTTGTTAATGAAAATCAACAGCCCTACAAAAATTTAGACCAAAGAGAAAGCCTCCTTGCTCAGCATAGCTTATCTGTAGGTTATCAACTAGTGGGTGGGCAGAAAAATGATTATTGGCAAATTAACCCACAAGGTTTTCGTGACAGTGAACCTCTACCTTTAGCTAAACCTGCTGGTGAAATCAGAATTTTTCTGTTAGGAAATTCGACAGCTTTTGGCTATGGCAGTAGTAGTAACGAAACTACTATTAGTGAATTATTAGAAGCAAGATTAGCCCAACGTTTAGCACAACAAAAAAGCTCTCCCCAGCTATATCGTCCTGATGTGCTACCTTATGATGAGGAAAATGTCAAAAAGGCTTGGGCTAAACACCCTAAATTAAAATCAGGAACATATCGTGTTATTAATGCTGGCGTTCCAGGTTATGCTTCTGGGAATGAATTAGCACAAGTAGCCCTTTCAGTTTTACCTTATAAACCTGATTTAATTATTATTCTTAATGGTTATACTGATTTGATGCTAGATAGTGGGGAAAAAGCTACAGAAATTCCTCAATTAGAACAGTTGCTTAATAAGAAACCTCAAGGATTTCGAGGATATATAAATCAATTAATTCAACCTTTGCGAAACTACAGTCATGTAGTCAGAATATTTCAAGACAACTTACTTGTACCTAAGTCTGAAGAGGATCGAGATACTTTCTTATTTACAGAACAATTAGATAATCTTGCTCAATATTTACCAGCAGATGAAGCAGAATTAGAACGTCGTGTAGAGCGTTATCTTCAACATCATAAACAGATAGTTAGTTTGTCAGCTGGGGCGCGCATACCTCTAATTCTTGCTAACCAACCAGAATTTACTGGTCGTAATGCTAGTAAGTTATCAGAAGAAGAAGGCGCGATCGCTACACAATTGGGTAGAGACTATATTCAAACAGTAAGAGCTAGTTATCCCCAATTAATAGCTGCCAATGAACAACTAAGCAAAATATTCCCTCATAATGTTAAGGCAATTAGCCTATACAATCTTACTGATAAATATCCTACTCCTAGTTTTATTGATGCGTTTCATCTCACCGATGAAGCTAATAAGGTAGCTGCGGAACAATTGTACTTTTCTGTTTCTAGTTTGTCGAAAATGCATCAAGTACCTAAGAATCCACCACCAAAACCTAAACCTATTCCTCAAAAATTACCAACGCAATGAAAAGGAGTATTAGGTATGGGATTAATTATTGGAGCTATTTTAGTAAGTCAGTTACCAATTAAATCTCCGTAAAAGTATTAGCTTTTACCCTTCAACACTACGTCCATTGTAAAGACTCATAGCTTTTTCTACTCCTTTCTTCAGACTAAAATTGATAGCATCCTCAGCTAATCCCAATACTTCTTGGACAACTTTGGCTTCTGTAGGTGAAAACTTACCTAAGACATGACCAATAGTCTCTTGTTTCCCTGTTGATTTGCCAATACCAATACGGAGACGAGGAAAATCTTGCTTACCTAAGTGGGCAATAATAGATTTCATGCCATTATGTCCACCAGCAGAACCAGACATACGCAAACGTATCTTACCTAAAGGTAAATCCATATCATCATAGATAACTAATACGGATGAGGTAGTTAACTTATACCAATCAGTAACTGCACGAACTGATTGTCCAGAACGATTCATATAAGTTAAGGGTTTGAGTAAACGAATTTTATTTCCTTGAATTGTTCTTCCTTCAGCAAATAACCCTTGAAAGCGACTATTTTTCTGCCAATCTATTTGCCAAGATTTAGCTAAAGCATCTACTAGTTCAAAACCAATATTATGTCTGGTTCTGTCATACTTTGGCTCAGGATTCCCCAAACCGACTATCAGTTCAGGGATTAGCAGCTTAGTTATACTTTCTTGGATCATTCGCCGTCAGATAGGAATTAGGATTGTTGAAATAAGGTTTCTAAATAAACTTTGGCACAAGCACGATAGTTTTGAGAAGCAGATTGAGAATGCTCATTACTATTTTGTAACAAAAATAAAGACAAAGCTGCTGCAAAAACACGGTCTTGATCCCAATTAGGATGAGTCTCTAAGTAGTTTTTGAGAGATTGATGCAGTTCTTCGGGGATTTCCGCCAAAATGCTAACTGGGGTAGTCATAGTTTTCTTTTTACTCCAAGCAGAATATTAGGTGAGCTTTATAAAACCGAGATGCCAATTCGACTAGTTGAGTTAATTACTATTTATAAATAGTCGCGGGACTATTTTCTGCTGAGAGGGGGTATGTTTGTCAATGCTAAAAACTGTTAATAAAATTTTCTAGTGACTCAAAAGCCAACGAAAGAATAAGGGTTTAGAACGATTTTTTGTTACTTTTTTTCATAAAAACTCAGTGTGGATTGCCAAAAAATGATTCAAAGAATAAAATCCCCTAAGAGAGATTCAAGTATTGATTATTGCGTAATTACCTGTGGAAAAGTCTGGGTAAAATGTGGAAATAGTCAAAAATGGTTGTGGAAATAGTGGGGAATCTGACAGATAAATGAGGGCTGAAAAATAAGAATTAATAATTTTTGCAGTTGATTCAATTTTTATGGTTGCCTCAAAGTTGAAATCAAACCTTAATTTTGTAAGATTACAATTCTTTGAGCTATCGAGGTAAGTAATTTTACATATATCTACATATGATGATTTACCTGAATGTCGATCGAAGTCTGGAAAAAATTTTGCTATTTCAATTGAATGGACTGAACCAGGTTAACTGAGTTATTAGTTCAATATTTAGTTGCGAGTCGATTTTGCTAGATAATTTTACTTAAATAAATTTACTCAATAATTTCGATCGCTCACTTATAGTAATCTTGTTTGAGTTGTGAGAATTAAATTGTGTTGTTATCCCCTCTCTCCTGCTAAAACGTTAGAATCAGAAATTGAAGTACTCTGATGATGCGCGATCGGCTTCGCTGCCACCGAAGGCGATCGCTTAATAATAAAAGATAGTGACACAATTAAAATAAGCAACTAGATCAAAATATATAAGCCTTGATTACTAAAGAAACCTTAGAATTACTGGAATGGGAACGTTTATGTCAGCACCTAGCTACTTTTGCAGAGACTAAGTTAGGTGCTATGGCTGCACGTCAGTTGGTTTTACCAACAACAAAAGAAGAAAGCTTAAAGTTATTGGCACAAACTAAAGAGATTTATAATCTAGAGCAACAACTAGATTCAGGTTGGTCATTTAAGGGCGTTAAAGATATTGGTGATTCTCTAGAAAGAGCAAAAATAGGTAGATTAGTATCAGCTAAAGAATTCCTCGATCTAGCAACAACATTAGCAGGTGTGCGCCGTTTACGAAGACTAATTGATGCTAAAGCTGAGGAACTGCCGACTTTAAACGAATTAATCGTTGATTTGCGGACTTATCCAGAAATAGAACAAGAAATTCATCATTGTATAGACGATCGCGGAGATATAACCGATCGCGCTAGTCCTAAATTAAGTGAAATTCGGAGCCAGATTAAAAGATTAAGAGATAAAATCTATAAAATTCTGCAAAATATATTGCAAAAACAAGGTGGGGCAATTCAAGAAGCTGTAATTACCCAAAGAGGCGATCGCTTTGTTCTACCTGTTAAAGCACCTCAAAAAGATTCTATACTAGGAATTGTTCATGATATATCGAGCACAGGCTCAACACTATATATTGAACCGAAGTCGATTGTACAGCTAGGTAATCAGCTTAAAACTAGTGAAAGACAAGAACAAAGAGAAATTGAAGCAGTTTTAAGAGCTTTAACTGACAAAATATCAACTGTACAAGAAGATTTAGAAAGAGTATTAGCCGTAGCTACTATCTTAGATTTAGCTACAGCTAGGGCAAGATATAGTTTATGGTTAGAAGCTAATCCTCCTCGATTTATTGATAGTCAACAACCAGAAACAATTACTCTCAGAAATTTGCGTCATCCTTTACTGGTTTGGCAACAAAAACACGAAGAAGGTGCAGCAGTTGTTCCCATCGATGTCAAAATCGAGCCTAAAATTCGAGTAGTCGCAATTACAGGACCTAATACAGGAGGAAAAACTGTTACTCTTAAAACCTTAGGTTTAGCAGCACTGATGGCAAAAGCAGGTTTATTTATTCCTGCCAGAGAACCAGTAGAATTACCGTGGTTTGAACAAGTATTAGCGGATATTGGGGATGAACAATCCTTACAGCAGAGTTTATCGACTTTTTCTGGTCATATTCGCCGTATTAGCCGAATTATTGCCAGCTTAGAAAACGAGAATGCTACTAGTACCGACTCTTTAGTTTTACTAGATGAAGTAGGTGCAGGAACAGATCCAGCCGAAGGAAGTGCTTTAGCGATCGCGCTGTTAAAATATCTAGCAGAACATAGTTTATTAACAGTAGCCACTACTCACTACGGAGAATTAAAAGCTCTTAAATACCAGGATGAACGTTTTGAAAATGCTTCCGTAGAATTTAATGATGCTACCCTTCAACCAACATATCGTTTATTATGGGGAATTCCTGGGCGTTCTAATGCTTTAGCCATTGCCCGGAGATTAGGGTTAAACTCAGATATTGTCGAAGCAGCAGAGCAACAAGTAGGAGTAGGTGCTGCTGACGATGTTAATCAGGTCATTGCTGCCCTAGAAGCGCAACGAAGAGAACAGGAAAATAAAGCTCAAGAAGCTAGTAAACTTTTAGCACAAACCGAACGTTTTTATAGTGAAGTATCTGCCAAAGCCTCTTCTTTGCAAGAAAGAGAAAAAGAACTAAAACTAGCCCAAGAAAAAGCAATTCAACAAGCGATCGATCGGGCTAAAGCCGAAGTTGCTCAAGTTATCCGTCAATTACAACAGGGAGAACAAACTGCTCAAAAAGCCCAAAAAGCAACTGAGAAGCTCAATCAAATTAGCCAGAAAGAATTAGCCAAAACCCAACCTGCTAAACCAGCCAAACCTAACTATAAACCAAAAGTAGGAGAAAAAATCAGAATTAGTAGTTTAGGGCAAACAGGAGAAGTATTAAGCATACAAGAAGAACAAGAAACCTTAACTGTACGTTTTGGCATTATGAAAATGACTGTCTCTTTAACAGAGATTGAGTCTTTGTCTGGACAAAAAGTAGAAACTCCCAGCAAACAAAAATCTACACCTGCTAAACAGACAAAAACTACTCCATCTAAACCTCCTGTAACAGTGAGAACATCTAAAAATACCTTAGATATTCGGGGTAGTAGAGTAGCTAATGCAGAAATGGATTTAGAAAACGCTATTTCCAAAGCGATCGAATCAGGAGTATTATGGATTATCCACGGTAAAGGGACAGGACGTTTGCGCCAGGGAGTTCATGAATTCTTACAACAACATCCTTTAGTAGATAAGTTTGAATTAGCACCGCAAAATGAAGGGGGTGCAGGGGTAACTATTGCTTATTTAAAGTAGCTTTTAGCTACGAACCAACTAATTAAAAACGTAGTGTATTCAACTGAAAACGGCTGTAATGGAAATCCTCCTGACTTCTGATTCCTGACTTCTGACTCCTGACTTCTGACTTCCCTAAAACCGTTAAGTATCATATCTAAAAATGATTTTCAATGAGTGAAACTAGAGCAGTAATTTGTGGCTACTATGGCAAAGGTAATGGTGGTGATGAGGCTTTATTAATGTCTTTATTGCAGATGTTGCCAGCCCATGTTCAACCTATCGTACTTTCTGGAAACCCCAAAGAAACTAAAAAACGTTACGGTGTTGTCAGTTGCGATCGCAAATCTGCTTTTCCGATTCTCCAGGCACTAAAGCATTCAGACTGGTTTATCTGGGGAGGAGGAAGCTTAATGCAAGATGTTACTAGTATTGCTAGTCCCATTTACTATGCTGGTTTAATGGCATTAGCACAGCAACGGGGGTTAAAAACTATTGCTTGGGCGCAGGGAATAGGTCCTTTACAAAAGCCTTTTACTCGCTGGTTAACCAAACAGGTTTTACTTAACTGTACTGCTATTAGTGTTCGTGATAGTCGATCGGCAAAAATATTAACAGATTGGCATATTTCTCCTCTAATTGCTCCCGATCCTGTCTGGGCATTAGAATCTAAACCAGTAACAGGATTAGGAGATATACCCGCGCCCAGGGTAGCAGTCAACTTACGTTCTCACTCTCAATTAACTCCCCAAAGGCTACAAAATCTTACCCAAGCTTTAGTGCAATTTCAGCAAGCAACAGATAGTTGTATTTTACTTGTACCGTTTCAAGCTTCTAAAGATATGGCGATCGCTCGCTCTATTGAAGCGGAATTACCTGGTCAAAAACAAATTGTTACCTTGTCAGATCCTAGAGAATTAAAAGGACTATTTAAGGGCGTAGAAATGCTTATTGGGATGCGTTTTCATAGTTTAATTATGGCAGCAGCCGAACAATGTCGTTGTTTTGCCCTAAGCTACGATCCGAAAGTGAGTCAGTTAATGTCAGAGATTTCGCTTCCTGGCTGGGAATTAAGCCAATTACCAACAGATGCTAATGAAATTAGTACTGTTTGGTTAGAATACTATGCTAACGGGGATGCTCTCAATAGTACTCAAATAGAATCCATGAGCGATCGCGCCTTACTTCATCAGGAATTGTTAACTAACAATATAAGTTGAAAACTATTGTTAATAAATGTAGGCAATTGAGAGAAAAGGATATAAGCTTTACCTAGCAAAAACCAGTCACTATAAAAGTTATAGTTATAGTCTCAAAATATAGTTGACTTTATCTCTTCAGTTCAATTCTTACATTAAGCTTAATCCCTATGAGTGAAACCAATAATCTCAACCAAAATCCTAACTCTGATAACCAATCTGTAAATCAAACAGAGATTAATAATCAGGGGAATCATGACGAAGGCAAACCAGACAATCCAACCAATTTATCGCCATCTGTTTCGGAGCAGAAAGAGCAGAGTCAAGCAACCCCAAAATCACAAAATATTGATTGGCATAGATTAGCTCATAAATTAAGAGAACATAATCGCAAACTGCTCAAAAAAGTCTTTCAATTAGAGCAAGAAATAGCAGAAACTAATAATAGAATTCAAGAACATCAATTACGTTCTCAGAGTACCGATCTACTTATTGCTCAACAAGCAGAAGAAATTAATCATGCTCAAGAAGATACTGCCCACGTTATTCAAGAATTAGAAAGTGCTAAACAGGAAGTCCATGGTCAAAAAATTCTGGTAGATAACTTAACTAAACAGCTAGAAACAACCAATGAAAAGTTTACTCAATTAGAGAGTAAATATGCTTTGCTGCAAGAAAAATATAACGAAAAGAATCACGATTTGTTGATGAAAACTCAACAAGTACAAGAATTATCCGATCGACTCAGTCGTCAGCAACGCTACACTTTACAGTACAAAGCAGCTTTAGATAAATATCGAGAAGTAGCTTCCTCTGGTAAGATACCTAAGACAAACCTCGATCGGGATTTATTACAGACTCAGCCTCAACCTATTAAAGCTTGGTCACAAACCCAAACGAGTAAAGAAACTTCGACAATCAAGTCTTCTAATCTAGGTCTTAACAAAGAAATTTATCCTCTAGAATCAGAATTAAAGTTAACTAGCAAAAAATCTAAGGAAACCAATTGGCCTTCTCCTGTAATTACTAGTACTAATAGCCAAAAGAAACCCAAATCTTTAGCTGCAGTAGAATTACCTAAGTTTCAGAATGCTGATGCAGATAATGGTTCGTGATTAGTCGTTATTTGTTTGGATCTAGCTTAAAAATAGAAGTAAGGATTTCAGAAGTAGAGACGTAGAAGGCTACGTCCGTACAGGAGTCATAATAAAAACTCAAGTTGGGTTTGATTGAGACTCTAGATAATGGAGAAAGTCCATTAATTCTTGATCGGTAAGATGAAGGCGCGATCGCTTACCATAGGTTTGTAATAAAAAGTCTCGTCCTTGTTCTTTTGTCCAACCTAAACGTTTAATTTCCACATCGGTTCTACTTTTAATTTCGTTAAAATCAAATTCCACAGTTTCGATCATCTGAGTTGATGAGTTAGTGATATCTTGAGAAGTTGGTACTGAAGATGATTTTTCTTCATAAGTAACTGGCGGTGGGGCTTCTGGTAAGGGATTATCTAGTTGTTCGGGAATGGATTCTACCCTCAAATCTTGATTAGATGGAGTTACAACAGAAGTATTAAACTCTGTTTTGTCTGGGGTATTTTGTTTAGTAGCAGCCAAGTCTGTATTCACTTCATCAATCTCGTGAGGAGGAGCAGATGACTCGATAAGATGGTTATTAACTTCTGGCTCTATCTTAGCTACAGGCGTTGACGGAGAAGAGATAGATGCATTGGCAGCAAGGGGTTGTACTCGATCGGTTTTCTTTTCTGTTCTAGACTCTTGCTCTAAAGATACCTTAGCTAAATTAGATAATTTGTTAATTTCTTGAGTAGAATGATCGATAACAGTTCCTGCTGACTTAGAAAGATTAGAGATAGTATCTAAAGCTAAAGCTAATAACGCTCTCTCCCTGGCATTGTCTTCGGCGGTTTCAATTTTATCAGCAGCAGCTAAACCAGTAGACAGAACAACCCGATCGATTTTTATACTGACTTTCACTATATATTGCCCGCGATCGATATTAACTAGTTCACTAACTATGCTGCCATGAGGGTAAAGAGTGCGAAATTGCTTCAACATTATCTTGGTTTTACTAGAGGTTATGGAAAATAGAAGTTCAGGAGTTACAGTAATTCAGGAGTTACAGTAGTTCAGGAGTCAGAGATTATTCTGAACTCCTGAACTTCTTCATTCTGAACTACTTTATAGATTAGTGCAAAATTACTATTAATAGACTAATCTAAAAAGAAATTTGCCAATAGGCAAAGAGAATCTAAAATAGATACAGACTAACTGCACACTAACTTATCATCTTGGTTGGTAGCATCTTCATTAAGCTTAGAACCTAGTTGGTGAGTTAGATAGCTAGAGCAAGTTAAAAATCAAGTTAGTCGATTTTATGAATGCTCTGAAATAAAGAGCTTCTGAGCAATTTAGCTGCGATTTCACGCCACGGCTAAACAGAGGTTAGTTTTATCAATCAGTGCATTTATATCTACGTCTCGTGTAATTACTCACTTAAGTATGAAAGGAATATATTAAATGGAGTTTTCGATCGCTACATTATTAAGTCAATTTGTAGAGGATAAACTAGTTGCAGCCAAAAACCTAGAAAAAAAACTAGGCTGTGAAGATGAGGAAAATATCGACCAATTACAGATTGCTTTAGAGATTCTGGAAAAAATTGGTGTTTTACTCAAAGAAAGAGGAAAATATCGCAGAATTTATGAAGAAGATGTCGTAGAAGCCAAACTACGCTGTTCTAGTAAAGGATTTTGCTTTGCTATTCAAGATGAAGAAAATGCCGATGACATTTATGTACGGGAAAGTCATTTAAGTAATGCGTGGAATGGCGATCGAGTTTTAGTAAAGATTATTAAAGAAGGTAGTCGTCGTCGCTCTCCTGAAGGTGAAGTTAAATTAATTTTAGAAAGGGCTAATCCTTCTTTACTAGCTACAGTTACCGAAGCAGAAGAAAAATATCGTGCTGTCCCCCTAGATGATCGTCTTCTCTTTGAACTGGATTTAAACCAAAATGGACAAGATTTAGCAGAAGCAGTAGAACATCTAGTTCATGTTTCGGTAGTCCGCTATCCGATTGGACAACTTCCTCCTCTGGGTAAAGTAACCAGGGTTTTGGGTAGTGATGCTGAAGAAGCTGCCGATGTAGATATTGTCTCCTGTAAGCATGACCTCGTACAAAGCTTCTCAGAAAGTGCGCTCAAAGATGCGCAAAGTTTAGGGGGTAAAATTCCTGCTGCTGAAATCAAAAAGCGTTTGGATTTAAGGAAAAAGCTAACTATTGCCATTGAACCAGAATTTGAGTCGGGAATGAATATCTGGGTAGATAATGCTCTTACTTTAGAAAAAACAGAAGTAGGACATTGGCAATTAGGAGTGCATATCACAGATATAGCTCATTATATAGAGATGGATTCATCCCTCGATCGCGCAGCCAAAAAACGAGGAACAGGAATTAATTTACGGAAAAAAATCCTACCCATGCTACCAGAAGAAGTAAGTAGCTGCTGTTCTTTGGTCAAAGGAAAAGATCGTTTAACTATCTCTGTCTTAATGACTATCGATGAATTAGGTTCAGTAGTCGAGTACAGCATCCAACCTTCAGTAGTTAAAGTAGACCATCTATTTACTTACCAACAAGTGCAGTCCTTACTAGGAGAACAAGAACAAAAAACTAAAAAAATGGCTGCTGCTGTTGACTTACTAAACGATCTATTCTTTACTCTCAGTCCTCTAGTCAAAGCACAAAGAATCCAAAGAGGTGGTTTTGAAATTGCTACCCCAGAAATATCTAGTCTTTATAAAGATGAAGGTAGATTAGGGGCAATTTTGTCGGCTTCTGCCTTACCAGTTCATTCTCTACTAACTGAATTAATGGTACTCGTAGGTAAAGCCGTTGCCGATCATCTACAAGCGTTGAGTGTACCTGGAATATATTGTACTCAACCAGAACCAGATGTAGAAGAACTAGAAGACTTACTCAAGCTAGGTAACAATCTCAAATTAGACTTAGATCTAGACCCAGAAGCAGAAGTTAGTTCTCAAGACTATCAACAATTAACCCAAAAATTTGCCACATCTCCAGAAAACTTAGTGCTTAATTATTTACTACAAGGTACTTTTAAACCAGTTAAATACACCACTAAGCCTGGTTCTCACTTTGGATTAGCTTACGATAATGGTTATACCCATTGTCTATCCCCTGGACAACGCTACGCAGATTTATTAGTCCAAAGAATCTTAAAAGCAGTATTTATTGACGGAAGAGATCGTCGTCATAGTAGAGTTAAACATGGGGTCGATCTTCACAGTAGTAGTTGCCACGGACAAATCAACTGGAGTGTCTTACCTCCTGCGATGCACAGCGAAATTGAAGAAGAATTACACAAGGTTATTTCTCATCTCAACGATAAAGAAAAGCTAGCAGAAGATGCCGAAAAAGACCTAGAAGGCTTGAGAAAAGCCGAAAAAATGAAAGAGCGTACCGGTAAAATTTTTGAAGGTCTGATTACTGGTGTACAATCTTATGGCTTTTTTGTGGAAATAGAAGACTTATTAGTCGAAGGATTAGTTCATGTTAGTTCCCTTAAAGATGACTGGTATGAATATCGTTCCCGTCATAGCTGTTTGGTAGGCAGAAAAAATCGTATTGCCTATCGCTTAGGCGATCGAGTAGAAGTAGAAGTAAAAAGTGTAGACTACTATCGTCAGCAAATAGACCTAGTTACCGTTGGTGGTGGTAGCGAAGCTAGTAACGCAGACTTGGAAGAAGAATAACCACGTAGAGACGTTCCATGGAACGTCTCTACGATAAAAATAACTAAAAACTAATGAATCAAACTATTGAAAAACTAATCGATTTGGCTCGCCGTCGGGGTGTAGAAGCCGAAGTTTATTATCAAGACAGTCAAAATACCAATATCGATTTTGCCAATAATCGTCTTAAATCTCTACAAACTAAAGCAACAGCAGGAGTAGCACTTAGGGTAATTGCTGATGGTAAATTAGGATTTGCCAGTTCTAGCGATCTTTCTCGCTTAGAAGAACTGGTTGATTCTGCTTTGGCTACCGCAGCTATCGGCGATCGAGTTGAGTTTAGTTTAGCAGAAAATACCAAGATTACGAGCGAGGCAACGAATACCCCTTCTTCCTCTACAGAAGAATTAGTCGAGATGGGTAATCAGTTAGTTGCACAAGTTCATGAATACAATGCTGATATTTTAGTTGATGTTGACTTTAGTGTTCGCTCTAGCACAGTAGAATTAGCTACAACCACAGGTGCTGTTGCCCAACGCCATAATCAGAGTATTAGTAGCAGTCTTTCTGGTAACTTAGTCCGAGGAGAAGATTTCCTCCAAGCTTTCGCCTTTGACGTAACTAAAGATAGTCAACCTAAACCAGACCAATTATTACAAAAATTGCTGGAAAAATATCAAAGAGCAGAGCAAGCAGCTACGATTACTAGTGGTTCGTATCCCGTGTTGTTTACTCCCTTGGCAGCAGCTTTTACTCTGGGTAGTTTGTTCAAAACTATTTTGTCTGGTCAAGCAGTACTGCAAAAAGCTTCTCCCTTAGCAGATAAACTAGAACAACAAGTATTCGATCGCAAACTAACTCTTAAAGAAGATCCTCAAATTGGTGTTAATGCTTGTGATGTTGATGATGAAGGTATTCCTACCAGTCAAAAAGTATTTATTGACCAGGGCATAATTAAACAATTTTACTGGGATTTACTTTGGGCTGCTCGTGCCAAGACTCAATCCACAGGGAATGGCTTCAGAGGTGGTTTATCTCGTCCCAACCCCAGTGTAGTTAATATGTGTGTTAGCCCTGGTTCAACTACTGTAGATGAACTGATTGCAGGAATGAAAGAAGGTGTTATCGTCGATCAGGTTTTGGGTGCAGGGCAATCGAATCAACTAGCAGGAGAATTCTCTGTCAACCTAGATTTGGGCTACAAAGTCGAGAACGGCAAAATTGTTGGTCGTCTCAAAAATACTATGGTGGCAGGAAATATTTTTGATGCTTTCAATAACCTGGTAGATTTAAGTCAGGAGGCTGATTGGGTCGGTGGTGGCTCGAATCTTCCCCATATCTTATTTGCTCAGTTAGGAGTTGCTTCTAAATAGTAGTTAGTTATTGGTCATTAGTCATTAGTTGTTGGTCAAGAGAAAAACTAGAAACTTAATCAAATTGGTTACAAGTCAGGAGAAAGTATGAATAAAGAGGAAAATAGCTATCAGTATCAAAACTCAAAAAATCCCATTCTTTACTTATTACCTTTTATTCTGTGTTTGCTGACTTTGTTGACTGGATGTGTAGACTATGATGTAGGAGTTAGTTTTGATAGTCCTTACGATGGTACTATTGTTCAACACGTTCGAGTTGGAGAAGACTTAACTAGTCTAGATCGATCGGCAACTAAAGAATGGCTGAAAAGTATTGAAGATAGAGCCTATAAACTACGAGGGAAAGTAAAACATATCTCTTCAGATGAATTGGCTGTTGTAATTCCTTTTAGTAATGCTAAAGAGTTATCTAATAAATTCAATCAATTTTTCTATGGTAATTCTGCTCCTACTGATTCATCATTACCTACAGAAACAGACGAGCTAACTTCTCTTAATTCTCAGATATCTCTGCGACAAAGTAACTTACTTATGTTAGAGAGAAATTATCTCGATTTAACTATTGATTTAAGATCTTTAGGGAATATTGCTGAGCAAAACAAAATTGTTTTTGATTCTAGTTCTTTCGTCAACCTAACTTTTCAATTGAACGCTCCTTGGGTTACTCGTAATCTTAAAGGTCGCGATCTTTTAAGTCCAGTTAAAAATATTCCAGGAAAATTGATTTGGCAATTACAACCAGGAAAAATCAATCATATTAAAGCTGTTGTTTGGCTTCCTAATTATTTAGGTATTGGTACAGCGATTATTATTGTGTTAATCATAGTTGGTTTTTATGTGAAATACAGACATTTCCCTGGAGTTACTCCTGCCAAGACTCAATCAGTTTAGTTACAGAATAAAACTTTTTTAATCAAGAGCGATCGCCTGTTTATTGGGCGATCGCTTTTAATTATGATTGATATAGTAATTAACAGCAGTTTTCAGTTGAATAGACTCAAAAATAGGTAATTGATACTAAATTAAAAGAGGGATTACTTATTGCATTTAGGATTAGGATTATTCAAACAAATCCATTTAGTGAGACGGGAACGAGGAATTAACTTGGGGCGTGGCAAAGTTGAACGAGAACGATATTTTCGGGTTCTCGTAGAATCAGCAACTTGAGCCGATGCTATTTTCGCCTTTGCCGTTTGAATAATTAGATTACTCTGCTTCTGCCAATAATAAGTATGACTAACTTTATTTGCCATTTTGATAGCCTTCTTCCAGTGTCCTGCATCCATTGCCTTCTGGGCTGATTGAATATAAATCTGATTCTGCTGCCAATCTTGATTCCACTGCTGAATTGTCGCCTCCGCCTTTTCCGCCCAAGAACTGCCAGCAGGAATATTACCCATAAGTGCTATTGCCTGAATGAGTTTGCCTTCTTGGTATTGATTGCTGGCAATGAGGAAAATTTTCTCAGACCACTGCTCTATGAGCTTCTGTGCTTCAAAATAAACATTTGTATCGGCAGGAACTTGAGCAGCAATGAGGATCGCTTCTTTGAATTTGCTTTGTTCGGCTAGCTTTCTAGCTTCAGCTAGTTCTTCTTTTGCCTGACCTTGCTGACACTCTTGTAGCAAATTTTCTACTTCAGTCTCTAAGTCTGAATAACTTTGGGGAAATGTTTCTACTTGCTGCAAGCAATCTGGATATTTTTCTGCTGCCTTTAGCACTTGAATTGACTCTAAGGCTCCCTGTGCCTGTAAGTAAGACTGCCTGTAAGCTATCTCAGTATAGTTACTAATGATGCTGAAAAGAAGAGATAATATCCCTATCCTCATTAGTTGTCGATATATGGAGCGAAATACAAAGGTAGTAGTCAGGTTTAGCTTTGGATTTTGCGGATATGCTGATGCACCTGCTGGGTAAAAGTAACTGCTTGTCTCTATCTCTTCAATGGCTATTTCTTTTATTTGTCTAGTCTTTGAAGATGACAGGCTTAGTCCATAGCGATAGTCTAAGGATTGTAATGCCTCTAGAACACCGATTCAGTAATACCAAAAACTACTTTTTTGGATATTCAGCCAACGAAATCTCGGCTTTTGAGAACTCCCGTAATCCCAGATCTGGACTGGATTCTGAATACTGAATCGGTGTTCTAGTATCGATGGGGGAACGTTCGATCCTTCCCACTTATTACACGGGCATTCTCAAGTTTATGAATATGGAGGTTCTTTAACCGCAGGAGCTCTAAGCGATGCTACCTGGGTTGTAGCTGCTGATACCGTTGTAGTAGATGCAAACGATCTACAAAACTTCAGAAACGTACAAAGAGATTTAATTCTCCCACAAATCACAGAAGATGACACTGTATTCATCGATGAAGATGGATTCAATAACCGTCCTATACAAAGTGAATTAGTTTTAGGCACAGACGATAGGAGTGAGCGTCTTTTCGGTCGTGATGTGCATGAAATTCATAACAGAGATCTCATGTATGGTGGAGCCGGCAATGATACACTTACTGGTGGTCGTGGTCGTGATACACTTTTCGGTGAAACAGGTGGTGACGAACTTCACGGTGGTGGAGGCGGTGACTTTTTAATCGGTGGAGTTGGCAGAGATGTATTAACTGGTGGTCGTGGTTCAGACGTTTTTGTCTTGGCTGCTGGAGAAGGGAGAGATACTATAACCGACTTTACTGTTGATGTAGATAAAATTGGTTTGTTCGGGTCAGGAGATGTGAGATTCAATGACT
The DNA here is from genome assembly GCA_030065155.1 of Xenococcaceae cyanobacterium MO_188.B29. Taxonomy (GTDB): domain Bacteria; phylum Cyanobacteriota; class Cyanobacteriia; order Cyanobacteriales; family Xenococcaceae; genus JASJDJ01. Next base: position 18,865 of record JASJDI010000012.1, on the reverse strand, counting down.
TAGACTTTGAGGGTCATAGCATTATTTTCGGCAGTGAAACATTGGCGATTTTAACAGGAGTAGATACAACTACTTTAACTGCGGATGATTTTGATCTTGTTTGATTCTCTACCTGATAGCCTTAAATTTAGAAGACTTTCTTTTCAGAATATAGGACTATCAAAATATTTATCTTTAAGCATAAACTTCGGTTTCTTGAACTTCTACTTTTGATAAAGAATTAACCGGAAAAATTTTAGGTGTTCCTGTGGTAACTGATAAATTGACTTTAGTTCCTACATCTACTGAAACACCTGCACTAGTTCGAGCGTGTAATCTTTTTCCTGAAGCGGTTTCTAAACAATAGCGGTATTCTCGACCCAAAAATTGTCTTTCTTTGACCACTACTGCCGAATTTTCATCAGGAGTGAGCATAATATCTTCCTGTCGTAACATTAAATCAGCGCGATCGCAATTATTAATTACAGTAGATCTAGGAATTTCTAATTCACCAATTTCTGTTGTCCATACTTGCCCTTGCTTTTTCGCGGGAAGGAAATTGGCTTGAGTTACAAACTCAGCAACAAAACGAGATGCTGGTTGTGTATAAATAGACTCTGGTGTGCCGATTTGCTCTAGCTTGCCTCTAGACATTACGGCAATTTTATCAGATATAGCTAAGGCTTCTTCTTGATCGTGAGTAACAAAAATAGCTGATGTTCCCGCTGCTTTGAGGATACAGCGAATTTCTTCTCTTAGTCTGTGACGTATTTGTACATCTAAATTACTTAAAGGTTCATCTAATAAAATAAGGGCTGGTTGGGGTGCTAATGCTCTAGCTAAAGCTATTCGTTGCTGCTGACCGCCAGATAATTGATGGGGATAGCGTTTTTCTAATCCTGCTAATCCTACTAAAGTTAGTACTTCCCCCACTCTTTGTTTGATTTGTTTGCTGTTATAACCTTTTTTTCTTTTTAAGCCGAAAGCAATATTGTCTGCCACACTAAGATGAGGAAATAAAGCATAATCCTGAAATACCATCCCTGTGTTGCGCTTTTCGGGAGGCAGCCAATAATTATTGCTATTAACTAATTGCCCTGCTAGTTTTATTTGTCCCTGGGAAACTTTTTCAAACCCAGCAATCATTCTCAATAGAGTGGTTTTACCACAACCAGAAGGACCTAGCAGTCCTAATAAATCTCCTTGTTGAAGAGTTAAACTAACATTGTCTACTGCTGGAGTAGAATTATTATTAAACTTTTTGGTAACACTTACTATATCAAGAATTGGGGATTGTTTCATCTGAATACACTTGGTGTAAATTTATCTAATATATATACAGCTACTTATGTTAGTATTACATGCTTGTAATTGTTGCCAAGCAATTATATAGATTATTTTTAGAGAATTATTGTCAACATTTATGTGATTTAATATACCATTAAAGTCTTTCTTAAATAAGAAAGATTATCAAAAAATCTGGATATTGGCAAAATACTTTAATCGAGCTTCGGTCTTCTGCTTTTTTTTAACCTATAACCTATAACCTATAACCTATAACCTATAACCTATAACCTATAACGTTTTAACTTCTCGCTTTGGGTTTAAGCCCTCTATTCTATCGCTTCGCGATAGAATAGTCTTTAATTAAAAGTAGTCTAAATCTACTTTTAATTTGGCTCATAGCTAAAAGCTAAAAGCTAAAAGCTTTTTTAACGGTCGTTATGTGCCAAAATGGGATGATGATTCAGCAATCTTCTTCTTTTAATCATCTATCTGTTCTCAGTCGTGAATTACTAGCTGGACTAAAAGTTACTCCAGAAGGAAAGTATTTAGATGCTACGGTAGGTGGTGGTGGTCATAGTCAGCAAATTCTCTCGGCAGCCGAACAAGTTCAAGTGGTAGCGATCGATCGCGATCGAGATGCTCTGGCAGCAGCTAAAGTTAAACTAGCAGATTACTATCCCCAACAAATTGAGTTTTGGCACGGTAACTATGCTGACTACCAACCCCGAGATGTATTATTTGATGGCATTATTGCTGATTTGGGTGTAAGCTCTCCTCAATTAGATATACCAGAAAGAGGTTTTAGTTTTCGTCATTCTGCTTCTTTGGATATGCGGATGGATCAAAGTCAATCTCTTACTGCTGCTGAGATTATTAATCATTGGCAAGAAAAACAATTAGCAGATATTTTTTTTCAGTATGGTGAAGAAAGATTTTCTCGTCGTATTGCTCGTCAAATTGTCAGGGAACGTCCTTTTCAGGATACTATTGATTTAGCTCAAGCGATCGCTCGTGCTGTTCCCGCTAAATATCGTTACGGTAGAATAAATCCAGCTACTAGGGTTTTTCAGGCATTACGTATTGCTGTTAACGAAGAATTACAATCTTTAGAACGGTTTCTTGGGTTCGCTCCCTATTGGCTTAAACCAGCAGGAATTATTGCTATTATTAGTTTTCATAGTCTAGAAGACCGTATTGTTAAACATCGATTTCGAGACTGCGAAGCACTTAAGATAATTACCAAAAAACCGATTACTGCCCAAGCAGATGAGCAGAAACTGAATCCTCGTTCTCGCTCTGCCAAGCTGAGATTGGCTCAAAAAACCAATCCTTAACCTTTCATTAACCTCATTTTTACAAAAAAGAAATATAATTAACGTCGGGTTGTCTTAAGCCTAGTATTAAATTATACTTACCCCGTTACTTAATCAGAATTCGTAGTCGAGGGATATTATCAAAACTATGATTTAGTCTTGTACTTATCTAATTTCCCCCTTTTACTAGAAATTTCTTTTGTATTTAAAGGATCAAAGTTTCAACCGAATAAAAATTCTTGCTTCAACGGGAAACTATAGATATAGTTAGTAACTTAATAGTTAGCAACCTAATTATATCCCTAATGTCTTTCCCCTCAGCAAGAGTTGTTTGAGCTTTCTGTTTCTACTTTCTCTAGTATTTTGGTGTGAATAATTCGGCTAACAAAAAAGTCTATATCAGGGTTGTTGCGGTTAATTTTTGTCTAGGCATTGTTGCTATCAATAGCATTACAAGAGAGCAGAGACGATTACTATATGAAAATTTAAGATATAGATAGTAAGTTAAACTTATACCTCCTAGAATCGGAAGTCCGAAATCGGGAGAAATTGCTTGATTATCAATCAAAATTTCTTGATTGATCTTCACCAATAGAAGTATCGTAGCCTTCAGAAAACATATGTAAAGACTTTATTGATGATAAATAAATGACTTGGATAGATTTTGCACTTCGCCTTTTCTTAGCATTTGTTCTCGGTGTAGGTATCGGGATAGAAAGACAATGGTTAAAATCAAGATCTGTACTCAAAACAAATGTATTAGTTTGTTTGGGGGCAGCCATGTTTGTGATGATGGCAGCGATGATTCCTGGGGAAAGTAGTCCCACAAGGGTTGCAGCCCAGGTAGTCTCTGGTGTAGGCTTTCTGGGAGCGGGGGTAATTTTAAGAGAAGGAGCTAGTGTCCGAGGGATTAATACCGCAGCTACTTTGTGGTGTGCTGCTGCTGTTGGCTCTCTGATCGGTTCGGGATTTTTGTTACAAGCCTATTTTGGTACTATCGCAGTCGTAGGAGCAAATTTACTTTTAAGACCTGTAGTAGAAATATTTCAGTATAAAAAAGTAGATGAAAGTGTAATGATTCGTAGTGAATCAATTGATATCGAAAGAGGAGATATGAATGGCAATCAATTGCCATCAGAAACACAAATAGAAAATGCTTTTGACGTAAACGAGGATTCAGAAACCAGATATCGTTGTTGTTTACTCTGTCAATCAGAAGCGGAAGCTCATGTACTTGCTTTACTCTTACAATCAGTTAGAGAAAAAGGACTGATATTAACTGCTATACACAGCAAAAATATAGAAGATGAGGATATAGAAGATTTAACTGAAGTTGAGATCAAAGCAGATTTTACTTCAGAAGGGCGTAAAGATGAATTAGAAATGTTAGAGCAAGTTGTGAGTTTATTAAAGCTTAAAGCCAGAGTGAATAAAGTTAGCTGGGAATTTATGCATCATCATAGATAGTTAAGTAGGTAAGCAAAATTATTTGTATATTAATGAGGTATAGTTAAATCTATCATTCCTCCTCTGCTCCTTCTGCCTCCTCTGCTCCCCCTGCTTCTGAAAAGTACACAATTAAATTTGCCTAGGTACTTATTATTGTGGGAATCGATCGCGCTCAAATCAAAGCATTTGCCTATTCGTTAGGATTCCATAAAGTAGGAATTGCCTCCATAAACAGCGAAAAAGAAGATTTGGCTAGAGTTCGCTTGCAAAAATGGCTTGCCCTCGGCTACCAGGCAGATATGGAATGGATGGGGAATCCCAAACGGAGCGAAATCAAAGCTTGTATGCCAGAAGTGAGTTCTGTTATCTGTCTAGCCCTCAATTATTATACTCCTCATCAACATTCAGATGAGCGAGAATATGGCAAAATATCTCGCTATGGATGGGGAAGAGACTACCATAAAGTAATGCACCAAAAACTCAAAAAATTTAGTAATTGGTTGCAAACCCAAGCAGAAAACATCAAAACTCGTTACTACGCTGATACAGGCCCCATCCAAGATAAAGTTTGGGCAGAAAGGGCAGGAATAGGTTGGATTGCCAAGAATGGCAACTTAATCACTCGCGAATATGGTAGTTGGGTTTTTTTAGGGGAAATATTAACCAATTTATCTTTAACTGCCGATCGACCTCATACTGCCCATTGTGGAACTTGTACTCGCTGTTTAGAAGCTTGTCCCACTCAAGCGATTACTAAACCTTTTGTAGTAGATGCCAATCGCTGCATAGCCTACCATACGATCGAAAACAGAGCCAAACAATTACCAGAATTCATTGCTGCCAAGCTGTCTGGTTGGGTAGCTGGTTGCGATATCTGTCAAGATGTTTGCCCTTGGAATCAGCGTTTTGCTCAAGAAACAGATATTTCAGATTTTCAGCCCTACCCTGAAAACGTTAAGCCTAAGTTAACAGAATTAGCGAATATTTCTGAACAAGAATGGGATCGTCGTTTTCGGGCATCAGCTTTAAGAAGGATCAAACCTAATATGTTACGACGCAACGCTTGTGCTAATCTAAATTCAGGGATCAATATATCTTGATACTATAATTTACACTTAATTTAAACTTATTTCCTTCCTTTACTCTTCATACACTCTTAGAATTCAATGAATGACAAAATAATTGTCTTTGATTTTGACGGCACAATAGCCGATACTTACCACGCGCTTTTTGAGCTTGCTAACGAGTTAGCCGACGAATTTGGTTATAAACCTATTGCTCAAAGCGATTTACTAAGACTCAAAAACTTAAGTTCCTGGGAAATTATTAAGCAAGCGGAAATTCCCTTATTTAAAATTCCTTTTCTATTTAAAAGAATACAATCAGAATTAAGCAAAGAGATTAGCCAGATCGAGCTTTTTGCGGGGATGGAGACAGTTTTATGTCAACTCAAGTATCGGGGCTATCGATTAGGCATTATTACTTCTAATACAGAAAAAAATGTCAAAGCTGTTTTAGCTAACAATAAGTTGGATTCTCTATTTGAGTTTATCTATGCTGAGACAACTATTTTTGGCAAGCATAGAGTAATTAATGAAATGCTCAGGAAAAAGAAAATTAACCGAAAAAACATAGTTTATGTTGGAGATGAAACCAGAGATATTAGATCGGCTCAAAAGAGTAAGATATCTGTAGTCGCAGTAGCTTGGGGATTTAATTCTAAGCAAGTGTTAGCTAAGCAGCAACCAGAATTTCTAGTAGAACAACCAGTCCAATTGCTAGAAGCGATCGCTCAATGGAATAACTCCTGGCAGACAAAAGTTCAGAGAAATTAAGAAAAAGCTAATAACTATAAGCTACTAGCTTAACTTTTGCACTAAGGAAGATCGGAAATAGGTGTAAATTCATAGCCAAGAGGATGTCGATCGCTTTTATCAACTTCCACAAGCTGGATACCTTCTAAGCGATCGCCTGAAGGAGCAAAGTAGATGTTGCTAGATGCACCTACAGCGACAAATTTTCTATTAGAAAGAGCTTTCTGTACACCAGTACGAGTGGGATTTTTTGCTAAAGCAGCAATGAGAGCTTCAGTAGCATCGTAAGCTGTGGCTGTGCGCCAGTTAACCTCTCCTCGCCAAAGCTCATAGGCAGTTTTAACAAACTCTTCCTCGGTATGTTTCTTAATATGCCAGGGAATTGCTATTACCATCTTTTCTGCCAATTCACCCACAACTTCCAAAGTCTTAGGAGCATAAACATCGTCTCCTCCTAATAAACTAAGTCTTTTACGATTAACTTGAACAACTTGTAAAGCCTTATCCAGAGTGCCAGTATTCGCAGCTAACATCAATACTTCAGCTTCTCCTTCCATCGATTGCTTTAAGCTTTGAGCAGCACTAAAATTATTACGGGACAAATCAAATTCCTGAACTACTCTTCCTCCGCCTAAAGAAACAGCAGTAGCAAATTCCGACTTAAGAGATTGACTGTAGTTGCTCTCGGAGCTATAAAAAATAGCTACATTTTTCCGATTGAGTTTTTCAAGCATATATTCAGCTAAAGCTCTAGCAGCGATATAATCACTAGGGACAGTCCGAAATACATAGGGACTGAAATTAGAGAGCTTCACAGAAGTGCTAATGGGAGATATGGTTGTTAACTGACCAGCTTCATAAATCTTGGCTGTAGCTAGGGTAACATCACTGGCATAATGACCCACTACCCCCAAAATCTGAGGATCTTCGCTGAGTTTAGTTGCTACTTGCTTGGCTATATCTGGGTTATCATCATCGTTGATAATAACTACTTTAAGGGGAATACCCTTAATTCCTCCCTCCTGATTAATTCTATTTTGAGCTTGAGCAACTCCCCGCAAAATTTCTTGAGCAGCATTGACATTAGAGCCAATGGGAATAGAAACAGCGATCTTATAAGCTTCTTCCTGACCAATACGAGCATTATTGAGATAAATTAAGGATTCTGGATCGTTAGGCGAATTTAGTAACGATTTTTCTAATAGAGAGCCAGCTTTGTTGTAGTCACCAGCAGCAAATTCCAATATGGCTAACTCTTTTGCTGGGGTGGTTACTTGGGAAATTAAAATTTTCTCCCCTTGACTAAATCGCTGAGGCAATTGACTATCAGTAACTGGCTGAGAGTCTGGAGCTTCTACAGTAGCAGTTGGTACAACCAGTTTATCTTTATTATCGAACCAAAGAGGAATGACGATTACCCAGGCGATGGTAATTAAGGCTAAATATAGCCAGATTTGGGGGGATGGCTGATAAAAACTAGGACTCTTATTAGCTGAAGATATTTCCTTCTCCTTGGGAATATCCTCACTAGGAATAGTAGTTGCTGCTACCTTGGAGACATCCTGTAGAGCCTCCATAGCTTGGCTAGCAGTAGGAAAGCGTTCATTAGGATTGGGAGAAAGCATTTTATTGAGTATCCATCCCAACTTATGATTAAGCTTAATCTGTCCCTGTAAATGCCACTGAAAACTATGAGCATCAATTAATTCTTGTGGCTCTTTACCTGATAACAGCACTATAGATGTTGCAGCTAAAGCATATAGATCGCTGTGATAATAGATTACCCCAGAAACAATTTGCTCAGGTGGAGCATAACCACTTTTTCCGAGGATTGTCCCTTGGAAAGATAAGCTTTTTTGGGAAGTAACTTCAACTAAAGCGTTTGCTTTATGGGCTGCATCTTTAATACTGCCAAAATCAATGAGCATTGCCAGTCCATCTGAGTTCCGTAACATGATATTTTCTGGAGAAATATCTCGATGAATTACCCCCAAGGAATGAATATATTCTAGGACTGGCAGCAGTTGGTACAGTAGCTGTTGAATTTCCCCTTGAGTAAACCCTATACCTTTTTGATAACGATTCTGAAAAATACTGTGGTAAGTTTGACCCTCAACATAATCTTGAACCAAAAATAATCGGTTTGTGTCTTGATGAGTGAAGCGAAATAACTCTCTAAATCTAGGGATATGAATATTTTTTAGACGGTAGAGTACTTCTGCTTCTCGCTTAAACAATTCCTCTGCTTTGGCTAAGGCAAGAGGACTTTGAAGTCTAGGGGCAAATTCTTTGAGTACACATCTTTCTTTAAAACGATTGCTATCCTCTGCTAAATAGGTACGACCAAAACCACCTTGTCCTAGCTGGTTTAAAATGCAATAACGAGCATTTAAAATATCGCCCGGATGAAGTGCGCTATACATTAGTCAAATTGATATTTTATGTTATACGGTACTTTATGTTAATTAAGTCATCGCGCTAACTGCTTTGAGTTCAAAAATTTTTTCGATCGCATTGGCAACTACTGTATCAGGGGTAGAAGCACCAGAGGTTACACCAATGGTAATTGAACCTTCAGGGAGCCAATTTTCTGCCACTTCAATTTCTTTACCTAACGGTTTATGCTCAATTTTGCTTCTAGAGACAATTCGCTCAGAACTGTCAATATGATAAGAAGGAATGCCGTATTCAAGCGCAATTTCTTGTAAGTGAGTTGTATTAGAAGAGTTAAATCCTCCAATGACGAGCATTAAAGATAAGTCTTGTTTGACTAGCTCTAGCATAGCATCTTGTCGCTCCTGCGTAGCATCACAAATTGTGTTGAAGCTCATAAAGTGCTGGTTTAATTGAGTTGGACCATATTTTTGCAGCATAGTTTGCTCCAGCAGTTTCCCAATTTGTTCGGTTTCACTTTTGAGCATAGTAGTCTGATTCGCAATACCAATTTGGATTAAATCTCTGTCTGGATCGAAGCCATCAGAGTAAGCGCGATCGAATTTAGCCAGAAATTCTGCTTTATCTCCACCATTGAGAATGTAGTTAGTGACGTATTCTGCTTGTTCTAGATTTAGTACTACCAAATACTTATCCGCAAAAGAACTAGTGGCGATGGTCTCTTCATGATTGTATTTACCGTGAATAATGGAAGTATAGTCGCGTTTTTTGTGTTTTTCTACTGAATTCCAAACTTTAGATACCCAAGGACAAGTTGTATCGACAATAGTACATCCTTTCTCATTGAGCAATTGCATTTCTTCCACACTCGCACCAAAAGCAGGAAGAATAACCACATCGCCTTTTTCAACTACAGAAAAATCTTTTTTGCCTTCAACTACATCTATAAAACCGACTTCCATATCTCGTAGATGCTGATTAACAGACGGATTGTGGATAATTTCATTTGTAATCCAAATTCTTTCTGTCGGAAAATGCTGACGAGTTTCGTAAGCCATAGCCACTGCTCTTTCTACTCCCCAACAAAAACCAAAAGCTTCTGCTAAATAGATAGTGACTTCCCCTCTGGTTAAACGGTAGTTATTATTGCGGATAGTTTGAATGAGATTGCTTTGATATTCTGTATTAAGTAATTCGGTTACTTCTGCTTCATGACCAAATCCCCGACGATGATAATTCTCTGATTGTTGTAAAGAACGTTTAAAAGCTTTGGTATCTAGTTTTTTATTATTCATTTTGCTCAAGATATTTAAGTTATAGGGAGAGATTATGAACAGAAAACCCACCTCTATTCTTAAATAATTTTAAGCTGAGAGATGGGTTAATATACGTTTCTTGAGTTAATTACCAACTAAAACTTAGTATTTTGTGCCATTCCTCTCATATTACTAGGACGACCAATCAAAACATCTGACTCTTTAGCAAAGCCACTGTAAGCTTCCATGCCGTGTTCACCAATATCTAAACCATAAATTTCTTCCTCTTTAGAGACTCGCATCCCCAAAATCGCTTTAATTATTCCCCAGGTAATTAAGCTAAAAACTATGGTAAAAGCACCAATAGCTACTATTCCTTCAACTTGTAAAATTAATTGACCAGGATTACCATGGATAAATCCAACGATCGCATCTGCTGCACCAGCTTGAGTAGGATTATTAGGGTTAGCAAAAATACCCACTGCCAAAGTTCCCCACATACCACAAACTAGATGGACGGAGATAGCTCCAACTGGGTCATCAATTTTAATAAAATCAAAAAAGGCAACAGAGAAAACTACAATTACCCCAGCAATTGCTCCAATTACTACTGCACTGACATAGTCAACTAAATAACAGCTTGCAGTAATACCGACTAAACCAGCAAGAATACCGTTAATCATCATAGATAAGTCTGGTTTACCATCCCTCAACCAAGAAGTAATGGTAGCAGCTACACCTCCAGCAGCAGCAGCCAGGTTAGTAGTTACCGCAATAAATGGAACTGCTTCATTGGCAGCTAAATTAGAACCTGGGTTGAAACCAAACCAACCAATCCAAAGAATTAAACAGCCCAAAGTAGCAATACTCATATTGTGACCAGGAATAGCACCGATGCGACCATTTTTGTACTTTCCTTCCCTCGCACCCACTAAAGCAGCACCCACTAAAGCAGCCCAACCACCAACAGAATGAACTACTGTTGAACCAGCAAAATCATAAAATCCTATACCTTTTAGCCAGCCACTAGTACCCCAAATCCAGTGTCCAGTAATGGGATAAGCAATAGCAGTTAGCAACACACTAAAGATAAGAAAACCAATAAATTTAATTCTTTCGGCTACTGCACCAGAAACAATTGTAGCTGCTGTTCCTGCAAATGCTGCTTGAAACAAAAAGAATACCGATACTGGTAATCCCGCAGGAAATGGTTCTAAACCGTAAGTTTCTGGTTCACCACTGAGAAAGAAGCCTTCTAATCCCCAGAGATGATTGTCTGTACCACTGAACATAATTGAAAATCCAATTGACCAAAAAGCTAGAGTGGTTAAAGCAAAGACAATCAGATTTTTGGAGAGAACACTAACAGCATTCTTTTGGCGACAGAACCCTGTTTCCAGCATCCCGAAACCCGCATTCATAAAAATTACGAGAATAGCTGCAATCAAAACCCAAATAGTATTGAGAGTTCCCTGTATTTGTTCTAGACTAAGAGATTCACTACCTTGAGCCATAGCAGTAGTACTGCTAATAACCACAATAATTGCAGCCAGAGGAATACAAGCTAGCCAAGAAGGAGAAAAGAATCTGCAACCATTTTTTAAGGGTTCGAGATAAGATGGACATCTTACTTCCCAATTCGATCGATTATCTTGCTTCAAAGACTTTTTTGAAGAGAAAATAGTTTTGGACATAATTTACCTACTTGTTATGATTGCTACTCAACGAAGTCAAGATTATAGAAATAATAATCTACTTTGATCTAAATAAAGGTAAGATAATTGTCTGTTTTCCCTTCTCTTTTAACTTAGAAGCAGCTTGCTGGAGCATACTAGGTTTGTACTGAACTCCTGAACACAAAACTACTAATGTTCAAAAAAATCCTGTCTACCATCAAACCCTATTTACGCTGGTTTATTTTAGGTGGTACTCTCTTTTTTCTCCTCACAACTCTCAAAAACCATTGGCAGGAAGTAACAGCAGTACAAATTGATTTAACAGGATGGCTAATGTTGGCTGCTGCTTTGGGGGTAACTCTACTCGCTCATATTTGGTCTGGTTGGGTGTGGACTTGGATTTTAGCTGCTTTTCAGCAATCTTTGGGCAGATTGCCAGGAATTGGCATTTATTTAACTACTAATATTGCTAAATACTTACCTGGGAATGTCTGGCATTTTTATGGACGTATTGCTGCTGTCTCTAAATCAGGTGGCTCTTTAGGGGCAGCTACTCTTAGTGTCCTGTTAGAGCCTTTATTAATGGCATCTGCAGCCCTTGTAATTGCCTTAGTAAGTACAGGACTAGGTTGGCTCAAAACCGATGTTAGTCTAGAAATTGGGATGTTACAGATACCTCAACAACTACAAATAGCTATGCAAATGGCTGGTTTGATTACTGTGTTAGTAGGAATTCATCCCCGTATTCTCAATCCGCTTATGCACTGGTTGAGTCGGAGCAAAGGGGATGCTCAAGCAGCCAAAAAAGTTAATCTTCATAGTTATCCTTTAGTTCCCTTGCTCGGCGAAATTGGCTTTTTGATTTTTAGAGGTACAGGATTCTTGTTAACTTTAATGGCGATCGCTCCTATTTTACCGCAACAAGTTCCTCAACTAATTAGTGCTTTTAGTTTTGCTTGGCTACTGGGATTAGTTGTCCCTGGCGCACCAGGAGGTATGGGTATTTTTGAAGCAACGACAATTGCTTTACTCGATAGTTCTCAGTTTTCTCCCGCAACTATTCTCTCTACAGTCGCTTGTTTTCGAGTAGTTAGTATTTTAGCAGAAGCGATCGCAGCACTAATTGCTTGGTTTGTAAATAGAGCAACACAAATATAGTCAATTGCTTGAGATTGTTAGTGGTTCGTGGTTAGTAGTAACTGATAACTCATTCAGGCATTACCTTTAAACCACCCACAAAAACTATTATTCCTGATTCTAGATTAAGTTGTTCGATGACTACTTCTGTCCCTAAATCTATTAATAGGCAATCGACTTTAAAAGTAAATAAAGCCGATAATCCTTCTATGCGTAGAGGAAAAAATTCTAAGGTATGAGAATTAGCTAAAGTTAATCCAGTGTATATCTTTATCTGATTTATTTGTTGGCTATGGTTATCTTGAATAGTTCCTGCAATGATTATTTTTTCTTCCTTCAGAGAGATTTTTTGCCAGTGAAGGGAATAATAAGATAGTTTTTGTCTAGGATCATCAATTCCATTTACTATTAGTATCTGACATAATAAATCTGTCAAACCACTCAATAATAAAGGAGATGACAAGGATGCTTTTAAATTTTCCTCTTTGATAGTTAAATTTCCCTTGATAGCAACTGGTTCTAACAATTTTAGAGGTTTACCTTTTATGACTTGAGAAAGATTAATACGAATATTGGAACCTTTTAGTTGAACTTGATGCAGATGTAGTCCCTGATAAACAGCATAATTACTAGCAAGATAAACGTAAGGAACATAACCTTTGAGAATCTGATTATTGTCGCTAGCGATTTCTAATTCTAAATCTTCTGCGGTTTCAACTTGTGTTCCTAACCATAATTTAACTGCTTTAGAAAGTATCTTACTAATCATCAAATTTACAATGCTCAAATATATTTAAATTTTCATATCTATAAGTAAACCTCAATGGCAGAGCGAATACAAAAAATATTATCTCGGTGGGGAATTGCTTCCCGTCGTCAAGCCGAAAAAATGATTCTGGCTGGTCGGGTAAAATTAAATGGTCGAGTAGTGCAATTAGGGGACAAAGTAGATTTAACTACAGACAATTTAGAAGTAGATGGAAAAAAGATTAAAATTCAAAATCGACCACAATTAGTTTATCTATTACTCAATAAACCTGCCGGTGTCGTCTCTACTTGTGACGATCCCCACAATCGCCCTAAAGTTCTAGATCTATTACCTGCTAAACTAAAAGAAGGACAAGGAATCCATCCAGTGGGTAGACTTGATTTTGAATCTACTGGTGCATTGCTTCTCACTAATGACGGCGACTTAACTCTTACCCTCACTCATCCTAGTTATCATCTACCAAAAACTTACCGTGTTTGGCTAGATAAACCTCCCAGTCAAAATGATTTGAATCGTTGGCGTGCAGGAGTAATGATATCTGGAAGGAAAACTTTACCTGCTCAGGTAAAACTAATTAAACAACAGCAAAAACGTACTTTAATTGAGGTCATTTTAACTGAAGGTAGAAATCGTCAAATTCGCCGTATTGCAGGTCAACTAGGCTTTAAAGTTTTAGAACTTCACCGCACTAAGATTGGCTCTATTAGTCTTCAATCTACCGATGGTTCGACACTTCCTATTGGTCATTATCGATATTTACAACCGACTGAAATTAATCTACTTAAAAATATTAAAAATAAGTTTAATTCAAAATCATTTAAATTAGCTACACATAATTAGGAGCTTATTTTATGGGGGATAAGAATAAAAAACTCAATTCAAATCAACAAGAAAAGCTAAGAAAAATAGGCGCGTATTTACATCAAATTAGAATAGAAAAAAATATTTCCTTAGCAAGGATAAACAAAAAAACCTCAATTCCCTATCGCATACTTCAAGCCATTGAAGACGGAAAAATAGATGATTTACCTGAATTGTTTTATACAAAAGCCTTAATTAAAAAATTTGCCAGAGCGATCGATGCCAAAGAACTAGACTTAAAAGAGTTGAATGAGATCGAAAAAGAGTTATCTTCCGATTCACAAGTATCTAATATTCGTTGGTATTTTCCTGCCTTACAAATAAAACCACTTCATTTATATTTGTTTTATATATCCGTAATAACTCTCTCAGTTAAGGGGATAACAAATTTTGTAGAACGTCCCATAATTGTCAATAGAATTGAGGTTGCTAAACAAATTCCTCTTGAATCTCCTGTGACAATTAATCGTTCTGCTCCTGCAAAAACTACAACTCTAGTATCTCAGTCTCCTGTTCCCCAATCAGCAATAGTCAATATTACTCTGAGAGATAAATGTTGGTTAAAAGTTGTGGTAGATGGCAAAGTTGAATTTGAAGGAACTTTGCCTAAAGGCACTAATCGAACGTGGAAAGGGAAAGAAGAAGTGACTATTCGAGCAGGTAATGCAGGCGGAGTATTTATTACTTTTAATAATGGGCAAGAAAAGTTACTAGGAAAGCCAGGACAAGTAGAAGAAGTTACTTATACAGTTAATTAAATCAATATAAATCAAACCAAAAAATGGCGATCGCTTTACTTACAACTTATTATCTGTAAGCTTAAAGCGATCGCCAAGGGTTAAAAGCAATAACTTTCTACCTATAAATTCAAACTACCAGACAAATTATTTTGCGCCTATAGTCTGAATCATCCTTAACCAAACAAAATGTTGTGAATTAAGGATGGAAAAGTAAATCGGGATAAAAACGATTGAACTCAATCAAAATGCCTGCTGTAAAAGTTAGCAAAGCCATAATTAAAACAGGGGCAGTGGAAAGAAATTTTTGCAAACCTTCCATATTAATGATTCTCCAAAAATGTTTAAGCAAACAGAGTTAGCGGGGGGAAACAGGAATTTCCGAGTCTTTAACAATTAACTTACCACTGGTATATTCGCCAAATGCTAAGGCAGGCCAAGCAAAACCTGTCAACATTTTGCTAATTGCTAAAGGTACATCGATAACGATTTCTTTCATCTCTGGATTCTTTTCGCCACGGATCGCGATTATATAAGCACGACCAACCCAGCCTATCCAGCCAGCAATATACAGGAAGAGAATACTAGGAATAGTGAAATCTCCCACATGAGACCAACGACCATCTACGATGAGATGAGGATAGCCTTCAGGACCACAAAGTGCTTCAGCGTATCTTTCTGCCCGAATTTGCCCAGAATTCGGATCATCAGTAGTGTTGCGGAAACTTTGGGATTTTTGCTGGAAAGCAGGAGTGTCGGCACATTTAGTCAGTCCAGCAACCCCATCAGCCGAAGCAGGTGGAGCAAAGTTAAACCACAAGGTAAAAACTAGAATTAAAGCAAACAATCGTCGCATGGATATGTTTCCTTTCGTTACAGAAAATAAGGTTTTTGTTCAAAACGTAAAAATATCGTTTATACCCAGAAGCAATGTTACTCTGACACAATAGTCAAGTAACATTGCTTCTAAGAAGTAAAGATACTCTTTTAGATAAACTTATCAAAGGATGGCTACAATTTTAGCAATCGAAACAAGTTGTGACGAAACTGCGGTAGCAGTTGTAAAGAAGCGTAAAGTTTTAAGTAGTATTGTTGCTTCGCAGATCGAATTGCACAGTACTTATGGTGGAGTTGTTCCCGAATTAGCTTCCCGCCAACACTTAGAAACTATTAATTATTGTCTTAGTGAAGCCCTAACAGCAGCAAAGTTAAATTGGCAAGAAATTGATGGTATTGCTGCTACCTGCGCTCCTGGTTTAGTGGGTGCATTGTTAGTAGGGGTGACAACAGCTAAAACCCTAGCCATGCTCTATAATAAGCCTTTTTTGGGAGTACATCACCTGGAAGGACATATTTATGCATCTTATTTGGCTCAAGAACAACTTAAACCACCTTTTTTATGTTTACTAGTCTCTGGTGGTCATACCAGCATTATTTACGTTAAAGATTGCGGTCATTACGAGATGTTAGGCTCGACGAGAGATGATGCAGCAGGAGAAGCATTTGATAAGGTGGCAAGATTACTCAAGCTAGGCTACCCAGGAGGACCTATTATCGATAAATTGGCACAACAAGGCAATCCTCAAGCTTTTAAACTGCCAGAAGGCAAAATCTCTTTACCAGAAGGCGGTTATCATCCCTACGATTTTAGCTTTAGTGGTTTAAAAACAGCCGTCCTTAGGTTAGTCCAGAAGTTAGAACAAGAACAAGATTCCCCCTTACCAGTAGAAGATATCGCTGCTAGTTTTCAAGCAACTGTAGCTAAGGTATTAACCAAAAGAACCATTCAATGCGCCCTAGATTATGGAATCAACACTATTACTGTTGGCGGTGGTGTGGCAGCTAATAGTGGATTGAGGGAAAATCTTTTGGCTGCTGCTCAAAAAAACAATCTAGAGGTTTATTTCCCGCCTCTTAAACTTTGTACCGATAACGCAGCAATGATTGCTTGTGCAGCAGAAGATCATTTCGATCGCGGACATAGATCTAGCTTAAATTTAGGAGTAGAATCTCGCCTAGCAATCACTAAGGTTATGGAACTGTATCAAGATTATGAATAATAATAAGTTAAACAGCCAGTGGATGGGAGAGGCGATCGCCCTATCCGAAGAAAGCGTGCGCTCGGGAAAAGGAGGGCCATTTGGGGCAGTTATTGTCAAAGAGGGAAAAATTATTGCCAAAGCCCACAACCAAGTAACATCAACCAACGATCCGACAGCCCATGCTGAAATTGTAGCCATCCGTAAAGCCTGTCAAGTGTTGCAGACTTTTAACCTAAAAGGATGTGAACTATATACAAGTTGTGAACCTTGCCCAATGTGCCTCGGAGCCATTTACTGGGCTAGATTGGACAAAGTTTATTATGCCAATACTAAAGCCGATGCTGCTCAAATCGGCTTTGACGATCGGTTTATCTACGATGAATTAAAATTACCACTAGCTCAACGCCATCTTCCCATGATTCAACTGATGCCAACAGAAGCTGCGATCGCCTTTCAAGAGTGGGTAGAGAAAAGCGATAAAGTGGAATATTAAAGCTCCCGTCGCTAAACTGGGTGACTTCTTACGAGCGATCTTTAAACGTTCAACGGTCTCATATCCAACTTACTACTGAAGAGAGAACTCAGCGATCGCTCACTGAAAAAATTAAAACTCCAGCAAACGTCGAGTACATACCTATAAATTCACCGACATTGATCCCCTTTATTATATCTCTTGCAAAAGTCTTAATTAAACGGCTAGGAAAGACAAGGGAGACAAGGGAGACAAGGTGACAAGGGAGACAAGGTGACAAGGGAGAAATTTATAGCGATTAGACAAAAAAACCTCTTTGTACCTAATCATCATCCCGCTCAAAAAATTATTTATGCAAGAGGTCTATTTTCGGATTGAAACTAGAGAAAATCCTTACAACTGTTTCAGCAGTAAAATAAAGATAAAGGTTGTGTGTCTTAGTTAGAAGCAAATTAATCAGGATAATGATTAGCAACCTCCGCAAAATTGTGATCTTAGCAACTTGGAGGACAAAAAAATGACTGATAAACTTGGGAAAATCAAAGATACAGTGGATGATGCTCGCTCTGGAAGGCTCATTTTTATTTCCCACTGCCTCCTCAATCAGAATGCTTGTGTGCGTGGTCTTGCCAGTCAACCAGCAGCTATCAGAGAACTGATCGACTTGTTGCTCGATAACGACGTAGCTATCTATCAAATGCCTTGTCCCGAAGTGACCTACTACGGCTCGATGCGCTGGGGACAAGTTAAGAAACAATATGCCAGTCCGATGTTTCGCAAACACTGCCGAAATATAGCGGAACAGTTGTGCGATCAAGTTCAGACTTATCGCGATAACGATCATGAGGTTATTGGTTTTGTGATGCGGGATGGCAGTCCCACCTGTGGCTTGCTACGTTCTGCGGTTGAGGCAGATGAAAATGAAGTTTGGGGTGGCATGGTCTGGAATGCTAGTCCTCTACAACGCTTTGGTGAAACCAAGGGGGTCTTTACGGAAGAACTGCAAGCAGAAGTAGAACGGCGCGGAATGAAAGATATTCTTTTTTTAAGCTTGCCTGAAGTTCCAGAAGCAGGTTCTTTCCCAGACCGACTGGCAGAAATCAAGAAGGTCATAACTAAGAAGTCCCAACAGCAGTTAGCCAATGTTTGAGACAAGGATGCTAAAATTTCCTGCCCTAGTTAGGATTGTTGCCTTATAAGAGAGGGGAAGATCATGCTGAATATTATTAACACCCAGGTTTCCAGAGAAGAACTCGTCAGTGTAGCACTAGGAAAAAAAGATGCCGATCTGGTAATCAAAAATGGTCAACTCATCGATGTCTTTAGTGGTGAAATTCGCCCAGCAGATGTAGCTATTAAAGGGGAGCGAATTGCTTTCGTGGGAGAAGCTGACCATACTATTGGTGAAAAAACTCAAGTAATTGATGCCACAGGATTTTTCTTGTCTCCTGGCTTAATGGATGCCCATGTTCATATCGAAGCTAGCATGGTCACGCCGACAGAGTTTGCTCGTGCCGTATTGCCTAGGGGAAATACCTCTGTCAACTGCATTCGTGACAAGTTAAGGTGATGTACTGTTTGTCAATCGGTTTTAGCTATTAGCTTTTAGCTATTAGCTTTTAGCTTTCAAGACATTTTTGCTCTATCCTAAATCTTCAAGAAGCGATCGCTTGATAATT
>JASJDI010000011.1 GCA_030065155.1 Xenococcaceae cyanobacterium MO_188.B29 | reverse complement strand
GCATTAAATCAGTTAAAAATACTAAAAAAATCACCGAAGCGATGCGTTTGGTAGCAGCAGCCAAGGTGCGTCGCGCTCAAGAACAAGTAACTTCTACCCGTCCTTTTGCAGATAACTTAGCACAAGTTCTTTATAACCTCCAGGGAAGACTAAAGTTTGAAGATGTCGATTTGCCTCTGTTTAAACAAAGAGAAGTCAAGAAAGTTGGCTTATTAGTAGTGTCTGGCGATCGAGGTCTATGTGGAGGTTATAATTCTAATATAATTCGTAGAGCAGAACAAAGAGCCAAAGAATTAGAAGCAGAAGGCATTGAATATACCTTTATAATAGTAGGACGGAAAGCAAAGCAGTATTTCGAGCGTCGCAATGCTCCTATCGATAAAGTTTATTTTGGCTTAGAACAAATCCCTACTTCAGCAGAAGCTTCTCAAATTGCTGACGAATTGCTTTCTCTATTTTTGTCAGAAACAGTCGATCGAGTTGAATTGATTTATACTAAATTTGTTTCTTTGATCAGTTCTCGACCCGTTGTACAAACTCTTCTTCCTTTGACTGCTCAAGGATTGGAAGTTAAAGACGATGAAATCTTCCGCTTGACTACTCGTGGTGGAGAGTTTCAAGTAGAAAGAGAGAAAGTAACTACGGAGATTACTAGCTTCCCTCAAGATATGATCTTTGAACAAGACCCAGTGCAAATTCTGGATTCTCTACTTCCTTTATATCTGAATAACCAGTTGCTCAGAGCCTTACAAGAATCTGCTGCTAGTGAATTGGCAGCACGAATGACAGCAATGAATAATGCTAGTGATAATGCTTCTGAATTAATTGGGACTCTCACCTTGTCTTATAACAAAGCCAGACAAGCATCTATTACTCAAGAAATCCTCGAAGTAGTTGCTGGTGCTAACGCTTTGTAGTGTAGAAATTAGAGTAACAAGTTTTACTTAAGCGTCTAGATTAATTCTAGACGTTTTTATTTTTAGAGCTAAAGATTTTTATAAATAAGTACCTGTGCAAAATAAATTATCTAGTGGAGATAGGGAAAAGGCAATCGGGAACAGGGAACAAAAAAATCAAATGTGTCAACAATTTTGCTTAAGTACTTACGTCTAAGCTTATCGATTTTCACCAGTTAAATTCTTGTTTAATAGTTTTCAATGGTAGAAATAATGATAGTGGACTATCTTCAAAAGAAATGAATTCGTACTTAAGATAAAACTGTTTTGCTTTGTCGTCAATCGCATCTACCCTAACCGCATAAATTCCAATCTCTTTTGAAGCTCTGACTATCCGACGGAGCGCGTTGACTAGTAGTTCTCTACCCAAACCTTCTCCTTGACAGGAAATATCTACTTTGTAATTTTAAGAGTAATAAATATAGCGAAATTTGGCATCAAGCTTTTCCCAACTGTAAGCATATTTTTATGACTAGACGAAACAAAGTTAGACTAGCTGTTTCTTGGTGGAAAGCAATTAAAACAGGAGAATGGCACAGAAAAACAGGAACTAAACCTACCTCGATTAATATACAAAATCAATATTCCTACAAAGCAATTAATCACTGATTTGCTGAATCTTGTATGCGAGAAGCTGCAATTCAAGAATTTTTTACAGAAGGAAAGATTATCCCGTTAACTATTGTTTATGAAGATTTTATTCTTTCTTATCAAGAAACTATTAAAAAAATTATTGATTATCTAGAAATACCCAACTCGAATGATATACAAATAGCTCCTCCTCCAGAAGATAAATTGGCTGATGAAGTATCAGAAAATTGGGTACAAAGATTTAGAAAAGAACGACGGAAAGGATGGCAAAATTATTGGTAGAGAAGCTTCTTAACATAGTAATTTTTCACCAAAGCTAATAGCTATTATTAGCTAGTACAACAAGATTTTTGATTGATAGAAACAGCCTACTGATGAGAAACAACTCCTTCAAGATTATTAGTATCTTGATAGATATCATTAATTGGTTCAAACTCTTTCTGATTGGAAAATTGCGGTAAAATTTCCTGACTAAAAGCTTCTGCTGCTTTGGAACAATAGCGATTAGGATTAACAATAACAGAGAGAGTTCGTTTAACTAATACATCTTTGATTTTTGCGCTGTGGAGTACTCCCATTTGCAATTCTTTTTCGATCGCTGTAGTAGAGACAAACGATGCACCTAATCCCGATTGAACTGCGTTTTTAATTGCTTCAATGGAATTAAGTTCCATTTCAATTTTGAGACGTTTAGGATCGATTTCGTGACGAGTTAACACTTTATCAATCACTTTACGAATAGTTGATTGAGAATCTAAAGTGATGAAATGTAATTTGTATAAATCCTCTTTTTGAATCGTCTCTACTTGCGCTAGGGAATGAAATACAGGCAGGATTAGAGCTAATTCATCTTCGGCATAGGGGACAATCTTGAGAGTATCTTGCAATTCGGCTGGTACTTCTCCACCAATAATGGCTAAATCTACTTGTCCGTTGGCTACTCCCCAAGAAGTGCGTCGAGTAGAATGTACTTGCAACTGAACTGAAACATCGGGATATTTCTGCCGAAATAGGCCAATCATCCGTGGTAATAGATATGTACCCGTAGTCTGAGATGCGCCAACAATTAGAGTACCACCTTGAAGATTTTGTAAGTCTTCGATCGCCCGACAAGTTTCTTGACATAGGGCAATTATTCTCTCTCCGTAACTAAGTAGTAGATGCCCTGCTTCAGTTAACTGCGCCCTTCTTCCTCCTCGATCGAATAGAGGTACACTAAGCTGTTTTTCCAGATTCTGTACCTGAAGACTAACCGCAGGTTGTGAAACATACAGACTGTCGGCAGCCCGCTTAAAACTCCCCTCCGTAGCGATCGCTTTGAGTATGCGGAGTTGATCCAAAGTAAAAGGGATATCAGACATAAAATTCTGGCAACTATTTTGCTAAAGAGAAGAAAATCTAGATTTACTAGGAAGCATTAAATGCTAAATTCAATTTTGATAATCAATAAGTATTTGATTTTAAATAAGGATTGGCTAGAAACATTTCCACTCTGTTTTAAAAACAAGCTCAATTCGACAGTAACATAACAAGGGGATCATAATTATTTTTAATCATTGCTATCATAGGTAATAGCAAATTGTTTTAATAGAAAAATATCTATATATCATGACAGAAAGCAATTGGTTAAGTACAAGCAGTTGGATCATGCTAGGGCTGTTACTAGGCTTTGCTATTGCCCATAGCGGTTTAGCTGCCCTTCGTCCTTGGGGAGAAGCTAAAATAGGGGCAAGGCTATATCGCATTATATTTGCTTTAGTTAGCATTCCTTTTGCCACTGTATTAATTATTTATTTTATTAATCATCGTTACGACGGGTTGCAATTATGGCAAATACAGGGAATTCCAGGCATTAAAATTCTAGTCTGGATTCTTTCTGCTGTTTCATTTATTTTTCTCTATCCTGCTACTTTCAACTTATTAGAAGTTGCTGCGGTGCAAAAACCCCAAGTTCATCTCTATGAAACGGGAATTATTCGGATTAGTCGTCATCCACAAATGGTGGGGCAAATAATTTGGTGCATAGCCCATACTTTATGGATTGGTAGCACTTTTATGCTGGTTACTTCTGTCGGCTTGATTGCCCATCACCTGTTTGCTGTATGGCATGGCGATCGCCGTTTACAAATCCGTCATGGTGACTCATTTACAAAAGTCAAACAAAGAACTAGTATTGTTCCTTTTTTAGCAGTTATCGATGGTAGACAAACTTTAAAGTGGCAGGAATTTCTCCGTCCTGCTTATGCAGGGGTTCTTGCCTTTGTTTTATTATTTTGGTGGGGTCATCCTTGGTTAATGACAGTTACAGCCCAAGTTAGATGGTAATTTTCGATAATACTATTTCAGTCGATCCCAATTGGTTGTAGCATAATTCAAAGTGGGAGCATCCAAGTTTAACAGAAGCATACGGTATTTAATCATGTAATCTTGATTTTACCGTCGATCGCGAAAAAAATATTTGCCAAAATGGTATGCTCTGTCCAAAGCAAATAAAACAAATTTATAAAAAACCGATAGGATATGCTGTTTTCAGTCAATGAACAAACTTTTGAGCAAGAAGTTTTAGCCTCTTCTCAACCAGTTTTAGTCCATTTTTGGGCACCCTGGTGTGGTTTATGTCGTATGATTAATCCTGTTCTACTTAAACTAGAAACAGAGATAGATAGACCAATCAAGCTAGTGAGCATTAATGCTGACAATAACTTTAAACTTGCTACTTTTTACCGTCTGAAAAATCTGCCAACCTTAATGTTGTTTGAGCGTGGCAGCTTAGTAGAAAGATTGGATGACTTTCAGCACAGAGAAGGTTTAGAGCAAACAATCGCTAATTTGATGAATCAGGTTATAGCTCAATCAGCTTAGTTAGCTATTAGCGAGGGCTAAATAATTCAAAGACTTGACGGCAAAAAAGCTTTAGTTTTTGCTTGACATCTTCTACTGGCTGATTTTTACCCATAAATTGCCAATATTCTATAGTAGATAACCGCCAAGCTTGTCCTTGGTGGCTAAATCCCGCAACTTCTAAACCAATTAATCTTTCTTGATTATCTAAAGAATCTTGGTGAAGACGAATCTGAACTAAGATACTATTGCTTTGAAAACGACGACTCCATCCAGGAAAATGAAAGCCAATATCGAGCGAATCTGGATCGATCAACTCACGAGTATGAGGATCATTTTTCCAAGGCTTGAGATCGGCTTTAGCGTCAGGAAATTCAGCCTTAAACAAATTGACAACCGTTGCTATTTTGTTAGCAGTATCTAATCCTGTTGCTCTTTCAGATGCGTTCACTCTTAATCTCCTGTGATTGTCCTAAAAATATTTAATCCCTATATAAATTTTTATTACACAAAACTAACTGTTGCTGGTGTATTTGGCGACAAGATCACTTTCTTCGACTTTTTTTAAGAGTCTGGTTGGGAACTATCATCGATCCTCTTTGCGCTTTGTCATAGGATTATTCTCTATTTACTATCAAAAAAATATATCGTTGAAAAATAAGTTTCTTTTTTGAAAAAAAATAAGGATAGATAAATTTAAGTGTCAATAACTGAACAGACAATTAAGATAAAAGACATGGAATGGTTTTATCGTCAGATAGAGCCTGGCAGCGAAGCCGATCGCGGAACCGTCCTTTTACTTCATGGTTTACCTTCCCATAGCTTTGGTTGGTACGAAGTAATGGAAAAATTAGCACAGCCTGGTTTTAATGCTATTGCCCCAGATTGGATCGGTTCAGGCTTTTCTGAGAAGCCAGATAAAAGAGATTTTCCTTACACTCCAGAAGCTTTTATTACTGCGTTGACAGATTTTGTCGATGCCCTCAAACTGGAAAATTTTAATTTAGTAGTACAAGGTTTTTTAGGCTCAGTTGGTTTGCAATATGCTTTCCGACATCCAGAAAAAATCGAGCGTCTAGTTATTTTGAATACTCCTCTCTCTAAAGATGCTAAGTTACCTTGGAAAATGAAGCAATGGGGTATACCCTTTGTCGGTGATATGTTGACCCAAGACCCTCTTTTAGTCGATCGTACCTTAGAAGGAGGAAGCGGTTTTGTTATATCTGATGAAAATCTAGCTGTCTATCGTAAGCCTTTCTTGATGAGTTCCTCTGTAGGACGAGCATTAGTCGCCACTATTCAACAATTGAAGTTGGAACAAACCATGGCAGAAATCGAAGCAGGGTTTCTGAATTGGGATAAGCCAACTTTGCTTATATGGGGTATGGCAGACCCCTGGCTATCGTCAACTCCGGCAGAAAAATTAGCAGAAGCCAACTCTAATATCAAAATGTTTAAGCTAGAAGAAGCCAAACATTACCCTCAAGAACACTGGGTTAAAGAAATTAGCGACAAAATGATTCAATTTTTTCCTAGATAAATGTTCTAAAAAGGCTAATTGTTGAGAAAATCAAAAATGAGTTAATTAAGTTTATCAATCATATTCATGAAAATCTTTCGCTCTATTTTACCTATCATTTTGCTGTTGGTAACAACTTTACTCGTTAGTTGTGGAGGTCCTACTGCCTCTGCACCACCAACTTACACCCCTGAAAAACTAGCGCAAATCAAAACTTATCGTATTAGCGTAGATAAAGCTAGAGAAAGAATGCCCGAATTATCTGACTTGATCCAAGAAGAAAATTGGGTAGATACCAGAACTTTTATTCACGGTCCTTTGGGATTAATACGTCGAAACATGACTTATCTCAGTAATGCTTTATTGGAAGAAGATGCAAAAAAAGCAACTCCTCTAGCTAAAGAGGTTTTTAAAAACCTTGATGATATTGATGCTGCTGCCAAAGAAAGCAACTATAGTGCTGCTATAAGCGAATTTAATCAAGCAATTAGGAGCTTTGATGCCTACTTAGACTTAATTCCTCAAACAGAAGAGGAAGCAGCTGTAATTCAAGAAACTGAACAAACAGTAGGTTTAACAATTCCCACAGTAGAAGAAGCTGAAGAAACAGAAGATTTAGTCTCTGAAGCCAAAGAAATGGAAGATTTAGTCTCTGAAATGGAAGTCAATGGCTAATCAATAAGAAATAAAAATTAGCTTTTAGGGTACAGACAAGTTTTGTACCCTATTTATTATCACTTCTGTACTGGCAGAGCATTGCCTTGCCTCTACCTGACTACCCTACTACTGAGTCAAGATTGATTTGAGGAATACTCTCCCCCTCTCTTGGTCAGCATTCCCTTGCGGAGACCCTTCGGGTAGAGCTTCGCAAGTGAAAATTCCGCGGGATCTGACCGCTGCTTCCTCCGCTTCCTCTGCTCCCCCTGCTTGCCCAGTCCATCAATTCAAAATTGACCGACTACTACTATGTCCTCCAATCCTTATATTTGGTTAGAAAAATCTTTGACTAGCATTCATCGTGCTAATTGGTATCGTTCTGTAAAAACCATCGATGGTTTTTCTGGTTCTACTGTATTACTAGAGGGAAAAGAAGTTATTAATTTTGCTAGTAATGACTATTTGGGATTGGCAGGGGATGAAAGACTAATTCAAGCAGCGATCGCAGCAACTAAAGAATATGGTACAGGTAGTACAGGTTCTCGCTTACTTAGTGGACATCGAGAATTACATCGCCAACTAGAAAAAGCCATTGCCGAACTCAAACAAACAGAAGATGCACTAGTATTTAGTTCGGGTTATCTGGCAAATCTAGGTACAATCTCAGCTTTAGTGGGACAAAAAGATTTAATTCTAGGAGATCAATACAATCACTCTAGTCTAAAAAATGGTGCAAAATTAAGTGGTGCAACTATTATCGATTATAGTCATAACAACATCCCAGATTTAGCTAGCAAGCTGCATCAGCATCGTTCTCAATACCGTCGCGGTCTTATTATTACAGACAGTGTTTTTAGCATGGATGGAGATCTTTGTCCTCTACCAGAATTACTGTCTCTAGCTGAAGAATTTAACTGTATGTTACTTGTGGATGAAGCCCACGCTACAGGAGTAATGGGTAAGACTGGGGCTGGTTGTGTAGAATATTTTGGTTGTACGGGTAGAGAATTAATTCAAATAGGGACTCTTAGCAAGGCTTTAGGTAGTCTAGGTGGTTATGTTGCTGGCAGTGCCAGCTTAATCGATTTTTTACGTAATCGCGCAGCAACTTGGATTTATACGACTGGATTATCTCCTGCTGATACGGCTGCTGCTTTAAAGGCGATCGAAATTACTAAAACAGAACCTCAAAGAAGAGAAAAACTATGGCGTAATGTTAATTACCTTCAACAAGAATTATCTGGATTAAATTTATTACCGTCCCAATCTCCCATTATTTGTATCAACTTATTCTCTCCTGCAACAGCACTAAGCACAGCTAAACAATTGGAAAAAGAAGGGATTTTCGCTCCTGCCATTCGTCCCCCTACAGTGCCAACTAGTCGTCTAAGGATTTCTGTAATGGCAACTCATCAACCCGAACATCTGCAAAAGTTAGTTGCCGTAAGTCGAGTATTAAGTAGGAAGTAGCAAGTAGCAAGTAGCAAGTAAGAACTTTCTGAACTCCTGAACTCCTGACTTCTACCTAATGATTCAAAATAGTTTCGTCATTATTTAAAGTCAATTCAGGTGGATTAATTTCTCGCCAGAGAGAAGGTTTAAGAAATTCTGATTGATATATTCCTTTATGATTTCGTTGAGCTAGGATCTCATGAGAGATAAAACTACGGGAGTTTTGGCGATCGGCAATTGCCCAACCTTGTTCCACTAGCCAACCATTAAGATTTTGTCTGCCCAGAAAACACTCAGCTATGGGGACATTATCATTTTTTTGCTCTCTGGCTAAACAAGTTAGGGATTTCCCCTCTATTTTTTCTGCTAATTTCTGTTTAGCAGTTAATCCGCATTGCCAAGGCTGATCTTGAACGTAGCAAATTTGGTCTAATTCAGGAGCATCTATGCCATAAAGTTTTATTTGTTCCTGGTTGACTTCAATAATATTGCCTTTAATGACATGGGCTTCACCTTTTATTTGTCCTTGTTCCGATGTTTCAATTAGTATTATTCCCACACCAGTTAGAATCAATGTTTTCGTTAGTACTTTTAGCCAAGACATACCCTAATGTAAGCTATTTAAATTTTTATTTAGGTTTCTACTAGGTAAACAAATTTACTCTACAGTGCATGACTGATAAATCAGAAATTGAGTTCCAATAACTATTGATTTAATTATTTTTTAAGGTCTCAAGATACTATTTGTGCGTATGAAGTGCCTAGCAAAGCTGAGATCATGCTAATCTGAATGTCTAATGCCAAGTAATAAGATATAACGTTCGTATAAAATTCTTGATCGATACATCATATTGAGATGAAATTCCCAAACATCTTTCGTAGCAGCAAAAAATGGTTATCTGCTACCCCAAAAAGATCATTAGATTCAGCGTATCGAGCAGCTTTAAAAATTAAAGCGATCGAAGACGATCATTTTAAGGGGGAAAAAGTAACTACAGGAGCAATGGATTATTCTCAAAGCGTGCTTTCTGTATTTCGTGCTGATGTCAATAATTATTTGCAGACTATTAAAATCAGATTGACAGAATTTAATGCTAGTCGTGCTTTACTGATTTTTTCTGACACTGGAGCAAATCTATCCCAAACAGAAATTGTTGACGATAATGAGGAAGAATATAATCAAGGTCGCTCAATTATTGAGAAGCTAAACTTTATTGAAGATGTAGTCTCCAGATATAAAAATGAATTCTCGCCCAAAAATCGTGCTTTAGTAACTGCTATAACCCCAAAATCGTCCCCAAAAAATAATAGAAATAAATACTTGAGAGATCAGAATATTTCTATTTTAGAAGACAGTAATTTTGATAAAGATGAGCTACCCAGAAATAAAAATGAACAAGATCCAAACCTAGAAACTATTTCTGATAAAACTGCTGTTTTACCTCGTTCTTTTTTAAGGACAATCGATCGTATTCGTCAAGAAATCGATCCCCAATCAGAAAATACCGAAGAACAAGTACTTAAAAAGTTTCGTCGCTCTCGTAATAAAACTGCCGTTTCGATTAGATTTTTACTTATTTTAATTATTATTCCTTTACTAGCTCATCAGTTGAGTAAGACCTTTATTGTGTCACCTTTTGTTCAGAGCTATTTTGAAAATCATCAAGACATTCTGTTTATCAATAAAGATTTAGAAGAAGAAGCTTTTATTGAGTTTCACCGTTACGAAGAGAAACTTGAGTTTAAAAGTTTAATTGGCTTATCTCCATCCTTAAATCAGGAAGAAAAAGAGCATAAATTACACGATAAAGCTGAAGAAATTGCCGAAAAATATCGATATCAAGGTGTAAATGCGATCGGTAATGTTTTTGCAGATGTTTTTTCTTTAGCTGCTTTTGCAGGGGTCATTTTTTTTTGCAAGCGGGAAATTAGCATTATTAAGTCTTTTCTAGACGAAATCATCTATGGTTTAAGTGATTCGGCTAAAGCTTTTTTAATTATCCTGCTTACAGATATGTTTGTTGGCTACCATTCCCCCCACGGATGGGAGATAATTTTAGAAGGAATTTCTCGCCATTTAGGTTTACCAGAAAATCGCGATTTCAATTTCTTATTTATCGCTACTTTTCCTGTAATTTTAGATACAGTTTTAAAATATTGGATTTTCCGTTATCTTAATCGTATTTCTCCTTCTTCTGTCGCAACTTATAAAAATATGAATGAGTAGGTTAATAAATTATTTAATTAGTGCTTTTGCCAGGATTAAGAAGTTAGTCTAAATAATAGATGATTAGATTGTTCAAGCAAGATTATAAACTATGACTTCTAACGAATTTTTAACCCTGGTTGTTTTGTTAAGTCCTGGAATGTTACTCTCTATTGCAATTATGCTGACTTTTTCTAAGGGAGGCTAACAAAACGATGAGTATCTAACTTTATGGTTGAGGCAGGTAAGGAGTAATAACAGCGCAAGACTCCCTGCTTCTATTATTGAGTAATATAGCAAACAAGAAATTGTTTATTAAATTAGTCAATTGAGAAAAATAATAGTTTGACTGAATTAGTTAAGAGAAACTATAGAAAAAATCAAAATAAGAGAGAAGGATATGATAGATAAGAAAACATCCTTCAGTGCCATCTAAACAAGAATATTTAGTCATCATTGACTTCTGGTAACTCATCTTTACGAGCATAATGGTTCAGAGCCTCAGAACCAGATAAACTTTCTTCCAAATCCATCCGTTTTTCCATTTGGCAAAGAAAATAACCAGTCATCATTGCTGAAGCCAGAAGATGGGCTAAATTTTCTCTATCAGTAGTTACTTTAATGTTAAAATCCCCCGATGGAAGCATGCCCACTAATCCTTGAACATTTTGGGAAATGATTTCCTTGATTTCTGGACTGGCGGACTGAGCAATCCTAGCTAGAACTTCAGGCTGCTGCTGACGGAGATATTCAATCAGAGTGTTAACTTGTTGGTCTTGATGTTCGGAATTATGAAAATCGAAGTTAAATATCATTACTAATCCAAAATTTGGATATACGTCTCCTCTACTTTGACATAATCTGTGCTAGAACCGCTAGTCAGATCAAAGTCAAAAATGGTCTAAAATGTAGTCAGTTGGTCAATTTCAAAATATTGATGAAATTTATCAGTCACCTCCAACCAATAAGAACGACCATCTGCTTGAGGTCTTTTACGAATAAAACCTAATTGTACCAGTTCTGCGACCTGTTGGTAAGCACTGCTTCCTCGTAAATCGATTAATTCTGTTTGTAAAATAGGGTTCTTCAAAGCGATCGCAGCTAAAGTTCTTAAAGCTCCTGTACCGATTTCAGCAGGTATCAACTCTTTCAGTAAATTCTCGTAGACGGACTTTAATTGTAAACTGTAACCAGTAGGGGTTTCTACAATCTCTAAAGCACTATCGCGATGAGCATAGTCGTTCATTAACTCAATTAGAGCATCTTCTGCCATCTCGCGATCGCAGTCTAGATGGGTGGTTATCTCTTCTAAAGAAAGAGGTTTTCCTTTGATATACAAAATTGCCTCAATCTTGGTTGCTAATTTCACACTTTCTACCAATTAGGCTAATTATTATTATTATTCACCAAAGGTCGTACTAATAAAAACCCACTAGTAAACGCTGTCAAAATAATAACTAAAATAGCGATCGCCAATACCCAACCATTCATTTCTTGGGGTTTTTTATGCTGCCGAGAAGTATATTTTGGAGCGTATTTTACTGTAACAACTTGTTGCTCCCGTGCTGAATCCCAAGATTTAGCTTGCCAGATGGGTTTTACTTTGGTTGTTTTCTTGGTGGGATCAAATTGGCGATTAGACTGATGAATAAGTTGCTGTGCTTTATGGGCTGAGTGGATCAATTGCTCAATTTCTTGTTGTAGCTGTTGATTGTTTGCCTGCACAGATGCTAGTTGAGTCTTAGTTACTTCTAATTCTTCTACTACTTGCCTATACACAGACATGGGGACAGAAGGATGAGTTGGGCGAGAAAAAGACACTGTCTGGTGGGAACTTAACGGATAAGAGTTAGGTTTCATTGTACTTCTAGCTATATTTATTCTCGTAACAAGGGAAAAAAATGTCCTACAGGGCCACTACCAGCACCAATCTCCAAAGAGTATTTGAGTGCTGTAGTTACATAAGTTTTAGCGTCTTGTACCGCTAACCACAAGTCTTTTCCTAAAGCTAGATTAGCAGCGATCGCACTAGAAAGGGTACAGCCTGTACCATGAGTATTTTTCGTTTCTACTGTGGTGGTAGTTAAAATTTGATAAGTTTTGCCATCAAACCAGATATCAACGCCTCTATCTTTACCAGGCATGCCACCTCCTTTAACCAAAACAACTGCTATACTATACTTCTCGTGGATTATGGCAGCAGCTTGTTTCATCTCCTCCACAGTTGAGATTTTAATACCGCTCAATATCTCCGCTTCGTAGATATTAGGGGTGGTAATTAGAGCCTGGGGTAAAAGATAGTCTTGCAAACTGGCTACAGCGAGATCGTCAATTAATTGCGCTCCTGTACGAGATACCATCACGGGATCGACCACCAGTTGCTTAATATTTCTTTGCTTTAATTGTTCTGCTACTGCTTCAATAATTTCTGAGTTGAGGAGCATTCCCGTTTTGACAGCCTTAACAGCCAAATCTTCCATAACCGCCTCTATCTGCCCAACTATCAGAGGCATAGTTATGGGTTCTACTTTGGTTACCCCTAAAGTATTTTGTGCTGTTACACAAGTTAAAACGCTAGCACCATGAACGCAATGAAAAGCAAAAGTTCGCAGATCTGCTTGGACTCCTGCACCTCCACCACTATCAGAGCCGGCGATCGTCAGAGCGGTTGGAAACATTTTAGTTTTTTCTGGCACTAACCTTTAGGAAAACGTCGTCTTTGCAGAAAATCAGGAATATCTAAACGACTTCCAGAACTTGGGGCAGAAGAAGTTTTGCGAGAAATACTTGATAAAGGAAACTCGATCGAGCTAGAGGCTTGTTCTATAGTAGGACTTTGTTCTTGTTTACTATCAAAACCAGTAGCAATTACAGTAATACGGATCTCCCCTTGCATTGCCTCGTCTATCACTGCCCCAAAAATAATATTTGCCTCCTCATCCACTACATCATAGATACTTTCCGCAGCAGCGTTAACTTCATGGAGAGTTAGATCGGAACCCCCTGTAATATTTATTACTACCCCTTGCGCTCCTTCGATAGAAGCTTCTAGTAGAGGGGAAGAAACCGCAGCCGTTGCTGCTTCCCTAGCACGAGATTTACCCGAACCAATACCAATACCCATTAAGGCAGAACCCGCGTCTGCCATAACTGCTCTAACATCGGCGAAGTCTACGTTAATTAAACCAGGAATAATAATAATATCAGAGATGCCTTGTACCCCTTGACGCAAAACATCATCAGCCACTCGAAAAGCTTCTTGTATCGGAGTTTCAGGAGAAATCACTGTGAGCAACTGATTATTGGGGATCACAATTAGAGTATCCACTCTACTTCTGAGAGCATTAATTCCTTCTTCTGATTGACCAGTGCGTCGTCTTCCTTCAAAAGTAAAAGGACGAGTCACTACTCCTACAGTCAGACAGCCCATTTCTTTAGCAACTTCTGCTGCAATGGGGGCTGCTCCTGTTCCTGTTCCTCCACCCATACCAGCAGTAATAAACACTAAATCTGTATTCTCTAAAGCATGGGCAATTTCATCTCTAGATTCTTCTGCTGCTTTTTGCCCAATCGCTGGATTTCCGCCAGCCCCTAATCCTCTGGTAATTTTATGACCAATTTGTAGTTTTTGGGGTGCAGACGCTTGAGCCAGAGCTTGAGCATCGGTATTGATTGCCCAAAATTCAATACCGCCAACACGAGCATCAATCATACGGTTAACAGCATTACAGCCACCACCGCCTACTCCCATAACTTTAATTTTGGCAACATTACTAGGCAATATTTTGTTTTTACTCGTTTCTTCTCTGGGTATTCCTGCATTATGGTAATTAGAACCCACTGGCATACCTGTTCCATTACTAATCTGATTCCCACCTAACCCTGTAGGTAGGTCAGCGTTATAGCCTATTGAATTTCCTGAGAGATTTTCCAATCTGTTATTCAAAGTCATGGGAGGGTAAGATAACCTTTTGTTTAAATTTTTCTACTATATCAAGTCAATTTTTAGCTCATGACTCGATCATTATGCTTCATCTTATTAGATAACTAGAAAATATTTAAGTTTTTGTAATTATTAATTGAACAAATTAACTAAACCTGCTGCTATTAACTCAAATTTAACTTTCCTACATCCATCTATTTAATTTTCAGGGATAATACTTAATTAGAAATACTGTTTTCTTGAGGTTTTTTTTCTATCACTCGCAGATCTGGATTGCTTAAATCGATATAATCTATTTGACTTTGGTTAAGATAAGCAGGTAAATTTTGTAGGCGAGCCAAGGCAGCAAACTTATCTGCTAAACGAAAACTAGGTGAACCTAAATATACCATTCCTAATTCTGTTTTCAGTCTCAAATTCTCTGAATCCTGCCAATTTACTTCAAAGATATCAATATTAGAGTACAAATTTATTAATTCATATATTTCTCTCCAATAATGAGCGTACTGAGGTTGAAAATTAATTGCTCTTAAAGCTAGGGAAGAAGAATTATTAGTGGTATTTCGATAGAATTGACGAGGAATCCAGTTCCCTTGAGCATCTAAAAAACCTACTTTTCCTTTCGAGAAAGCGATCGCAACAGGAACTTTTTCTTGTAAAGAAATTGTTATAATGGGAGGGAGTATTTGTCTAGTAACTCTAGCATCAAGAATTGGTGGTGCAGACTCTAGAGATTGACTCAATTGTTTAGTCGGTATTGACCAAATAAATTGAGGATAAGATAAAGGTAATAGTGAGTAGATAGTATCTTTTGTTACTGTATGATTACCTACTATTTTTATTTGCGATTTTTGTTTAATTTGCCAATAGGGTAAACTAGCTAGCCACAATAGAGTGGCAGTCGCACTACTGATGATAAGAGAACGCCAAATAGAGCAGTAAAATTGTTGCTGTTTCTGTTTTTTAAGGACAGAGAGCTTTTGTTGTAAATTAGAAGAATAGGATAGAGACATTTTTAGGATGAATCGGCTTTTTTGAAGCAATTATAAACTCAATATCACTGTCTCGAAAAAATACCTGTGGTAAATTAAAATTTATTATTGATCTAATAGTCTTATACCAGCACCTTAATTTTCGCTTATGGTAATTTCAAAACATGGGATTGTTCTTGGTGCTACTGTGGTAGCACTTTCCACTGTAGCAGTTACCGGGACAGGATTCCACCTTTCCCAGAGTCAAGCTTTTTTTCAAGAGAGTCCCAAAGAATTGGTAGACGAAGTATGGCAGATTATAAATTATCAGTATGTAGATACTAGTTTTAATAACCTAGATTGGCAACAAGTACGCCAAGAATATTTAGGAAAATCTTACACGGGTAAAGATGATGCTTATGAAGCAATCCGTGAAATGTTAGAGAAACTTGAAGATCCTTACACTCGTTTTATGGATCCAGGAGAGTTTAAAGATATGCAGATTGATACCTCTGGAGAATTAACAGGAGTGGGTATTCAAATTGCTAAAGATGAAGAAACAGATCGTTTGATAGTTATCTCCCCTATTGAAGATACTCCTGCTTTTAGTGCGGGGATCTTAGCTAAAGATATTATTACCAAAATTGATGGGGTTGACACTAAGGGTATGGATACCAAAGATGCCGTTAAGTTGATTAGAGGTAAACCTGGTACTAGAGTTACCCTTACTATTGATAGAGAAGGTAGAAACAGAGATTACGAAATCGTTAGGGCGAGAATCAAAATCCACCCAGTTAAAGCTAGTATAAAGGATACTTCTATTGGTGATGTAGGCTACATTCGTTTAACTCAGTTTAGCGCACAAGCTTCTAAAGAAATGCGTGATGCGATTAAAGATTTAGAAGGACAAAACGTGGAAGGCTATGTCTTAGATTTACGTTCTAATCCTGGCGGTCTTCTCTATGCTAGTATCGATATTGCTCGGATGTGGTTGAAAGAAGGAGCAATTGTCTCTACTGTCGATCGCGGTGGTGAAAGAGAGCGTAAGTTCGCTAACAATAATTCCTTAACTGATAAGCCTTTAGTTGTTTTAGTAGATGGTGGCTCGGCTAGTGCTAGCGAAATTCTCTCTGGCGCACTTCAAGATAATGATAGAGCAACTCTAGTCGGAACTCAAACTTTTGGTAAAGGTTTAGTCCAGTCTGTACGCTCTTTAGGAGATGGCTCTGGTTTAGCTGTAACTATCGCTAAGTACTTAACTCCTAGTGGTAGAGATATTAATAAAGAGGGAATTCCTCCTGATATAGTAATTGAGTTGAGTGATGAGCAACGTAAGGTATTACAAGGCGATCGAACTTTGATCGGAACTCCAGATGATCCCCAATTTATCAAGGCGGTAGAAATTTTATCAGGAGAAGTGAGAGCTTCTAGAGACTCATCTGCTCACTTGATGAATAAGTAAATAAGGAGTTAGGAGTCAAGAAGAATAAAAATCGCTTATTAAAGCTATTTATATTCAAGTAGATGCCAATAGCGATCGTCGTCAGGGAATTTTGCTACTACTATATTTTGTCCTGGCTCCATATCCACATAACCTTGAAAATAATCACCATAACCTTCTAATGCAGTCCAGTTATTAGTTTTAGTATTAACTAATTGGACATCTCTAGCATAAGGTACTTTTAAACTAAAATAAACAGAACTATAGTCTGGTAAATTGCTTTCTAAGGGTTCAATTAAATTTACCTCATGCTTACTATAGTGAGCATAGGTTTTAGGAAATTCAGTTACTGGTTTATCGGCTTGAATTTCATAGGTAATTACCTTTTGATATTTTTGCGCTTCTTTACCTTTTTTCCCATAGATTTTAAGAGTGTAATTTCCTGATGCTGGAGGGGCAACACTTACTATTAAATAATTATCTTGTCTTGTTACAAAAGTAGAAGAGGTAGTAACTTTTTTTTGTCCTTGATATAAATCGGCGATAGCAAAAATATTGTTTGGAGCTTGCAATTTAATATCTATTCTTGCTGTTGCTTCGATCTGATTAACATTATGACTAACTACTTGTAATTGTAAGTCATAAAAACTGGAAGAAATATGAGGTAAACTGACAAACTTTCCTCTTGAATAAGTTTGTTTTAGAAGCTGCCATCCTCGATCGGCAGGAAAATGAGTATAAATAAATTCTGATGGCTTTGTCGCAAAATAATAAGGTTTATACTGGGGTTTAAACTTCTCATCAATTACCGAGCCCGAACCCCAAGTCGCATCCAACAAGTACCAATTACCATCGATTTTAACCCCATTCCAAGCATGATTAATCTCGTCATCAGTCTCTATTGTCGTTGCACCCTTAGCATAGCCAAAAATTATTACTGTTTCTAAATCCATTGCTGATGCTAGAGCAAAATAAAGATTACTATAGCCAGAACAAATAGTAGTACGATCGCGCAATACTTTTTGAGGACTCACATCAGGATAATTGCCGTTATTTATTGCTTCTAGAAAAGAAGGCACATCATAACTAATATGTTGAGTAATCCAAGCATAAATAATCCTAGCTTTTTCTAACTCATTATCAGCATTTTGAGCAAGTAAATTTGCTAACTCTTCTATAGATTCACCTTGATAGTTTAGTGTAGAAGCTAAGCGATCTATCTCAGTAAAATCTTGTTGGGCAATATCTTCAGATGAACCAATTTTAATGGGTTGATATTGACTACTAGCAAAGATTAAAGATTGGGAAGAGAGAGATTGTTCCGTGGAATAATTATTAATAGTTGTTGAGAAATGACCTAAAGTTAAAAAGGCAGAAAAACCTAAAAGGGAAATGAATAACCAAGGAAAGGAGTTAGTTTTTTTGAGCTTTCTCGATTTAAACTTACTTCCTTGCTTACCCCATCCTTTTAATTCTTTTTCTGTAGTCATTAAATAGTACTCAATCCCAATTTAGTACAGAATAAGCTCAGTTTGAGTAAATAAGTTAGATCTAGATTACTAAGTACTTGTGAGTTTGATAATTTAAACTAAAAGCTAATAACTAACAACTAATAACTAATTCAAGAGAGCAAGAAAATTTAAACAAAGATGAACAAAACAATCTCTCTCCCTACAATGGGATGTGGCACATGGGCATGGGGTAATCGATTACTTTGGGGATACGAGCCAAGTATGGATAGTCAACTGCAAGAAGTATTTAATCTATGTATAAGTAATGGCGTAACCTTATTTGATACTGGTGACTCCTATGGCACTGGAAGACTTAATGGACGTAGCGAGATACTCTTAGGAAAATTCGATCGCGCTTACCAGGGGATCGACAAAGAAAATATTTGTCTAGCAACTAAACTTGCTCCTTATCCTTGGAGATTAACCAGAAATTCTATGGTTGCTGCTGGTAAAGCATCAGCACAAAGATTAGGTAGAAATATTGACTTGGTACAAATGCACTGGTCTACAGCTAACTACTTTCCTTGGCAAGAATGGCAACTTTTAGATGGATTAGCAGACTTATATGAACAAGGATTAGTCAAAGGTGTAGGTTTATCTAATTATGGTGCTAAGAGGTTAAGACAAGTATATAAAAAATTGAGCGATCGCGGTGTTCCTATTCTCACTCTTCAGGTGCAATATTCTTTACTATCTACTTACCCTGTTACGGAGTTAGGTGTTAAGGATGTCTGCGATGAATTGGGTATTAAACTAATTGCTTATAGTCCTCTTTGCTTGGGCATTCTGACAGGTAAATACTCTCCAGATAACTTGCCTAGAGGACTACGAGGCTTGTTATTTAAACAGTTATTATCAGGAGCAAAATCGCTTTTAGCTTGTTTACGGGAAATAGCTCAATTTCGTCAGAAAACAATGTCTCAAGTAGCTCTTAACTGGTGTATTTGTAAAGGGACTATCCCCATACCTGGAGCTAAAAATCCTGAACAAGCTAAACAGAATATTGGTGCGTTGGGTTGGCAACTAGAAGCAGGGGAAGTGGCACAATTAGATCGAGCTGCTGCCAAAGTTGATAAAACTATGGTACAAAATATTTTTCAGAGTAAGTAGCAGCAATTCAGGAATTGACTATATAAATAAAAATCTTACGATAATAGCACAGGAAGATATAGGAAAAAACTCTTAATAAGGGGTTTCTTTTTGTTTTATATTAATGAAGGTTCAGTCTGAGTTTTTAGTAATTAATTAGACGGAGAGCGAATGTCATTTTTGTCTCAAACAGGAGATACTAATTCTCTAGAGCAGTTTTCTCAAGCAAAACCTTTACAGATTGATTGCCTATTAGATAATGCAATAGAAGCAATAGACGATGGTAAAGATGTAATTATGGGGTTGAGTAAATCACAGAAATCTTTACCTCCTCGTTATTTTTATGACAGTCGCGGTTCGCAATTATTTGAGCAAATTTGTCAACTACCAGAATATTATCCTACTCGTACAGAGGCAGAAATTTTAAAACAGTATGCTCCAGAAATAGCTCAATTAACTGGTGCTTGCGAATTAATCGAACTGGGTAGTGGTAGTTCAACGAAAACTCGTCTTTTGTTAGATGCTTACCAAGGTTTAAATTATCCTCTAGAATACTGTCCGATCGATGTCAGTGGAAGTATGCTCAAAGAAAGTGCTTATCAACTATTGGCAGATTATCCTCGACTACATATTCATGGTTTGGTAGGCACTTACGATCGAGCTTTAACTAATCTTAGACCATCTGTACTACCACGCAAGATGGTTTTATTTTTGGGCAGTACTATTGGTAATTTTAACCCGAAAGAGTGCGATCGCTTTCTTACTCAAATTGTAACGGCATTGGATGAAGGTGATTATTTCTTGCTGGGAATCGATTTACAAAAACCAAAGCAGATTTTAGAAGCTGCTTACAATGATAGTCAAGGTGTTACTGCTGCTTTTAATCTCAATATTTTGCAGCATTTGAATTGGCGTTTTCAAGGCAATTTTGAACCAACCTTATTTACTCATCAGGCTTTTTATAATTCTACTCAAGCACAAATTGAAATGCACTTAGCCTGTCAAAAAGCTCATTCTGTTATTCTGGATGCTCCCGATTTTAGAGTAAATTTTGAGCCAGAAGAAACCATTCTGACAGAAATTTCTCGTAAGTTTGATCTGCACCAGATGCAAGATTATTTATTGGCCCATCAACTAAAAACACTACAAGTGTGGACAGATTCACAACGATGGTTTGGTGTTTTGTTATCTCAGAAGCAGCAACACAAACAGATAATAAATCCTAATTAACTATTTGCTCAAAAAGATGATTCCAAAAGATTGTGATACTAATAGTAAGTAAAAGTATACCGCTAATGAACTTAACTTTTTTGTTGACAATTTTGCCAACTTTATGACTAAGCAATACTCCTGAAAAAGATAAGATAAAGGTTATTAATCCTATGAAACTTGCTAAAGTAAAAATGGAAATTTCACTTGAACTTGAGGCAAAACCGAGGGCTAATTCATCAAGACTACTATTAAGAGCTAGTCCTAGAAGAGTATAGTTTTCTAGGGGATTAATTGCTTTTTCTACTTCATCAT
Source organism: Xenococcaceae cyanobacterium MO_188.B29 (assembly GCA_030065155.1). Taxonomy (GTDB): domain Bacteria; phylum Cyanobacteriota; class Cyanobacteriia; order Cyanobacteriales; family Xenococcaceae; genus JASJDJ01. The sequence continues at coordinate 18,430 of JASJDI010000011.1, read as the reverse complement.
TTTCTGTTTTAAGAGCATCATCAATCATTTTGACACCAAGGATACTCAATAAGCTAAAACTTATCCAATAACCAATCTTAAAAATTAAATCAATAACACTAAGTCCTAACTTCCAGCCAATTAAAGGCATTAACATTTGGAAAAAAGCAAAAAACAAAGCTATTTTTATTGCCTTATTAATTTTAATGTGTCTAATAAATAATCCACTAGTCAAAGACATAGCCAAAGCATCTGTAGATAATCCAAACGCCGTTAAAATAATCAAAAATAATTCCATACTTTTGTTATAATGAGTATCTTTCTACATGTCTTTTGAAAGCTATCCCATAGGGGGATCATGGATCTGAGAACTTATAAACAATGATTTTTGATTGGATTGACTTTTTTAATATACCAATAACTTTGTTAATAATAAAATCAATTAATTTAATCAGGCGATCGGGCTAAGCCTGGCACTTCGTGATCGTGCTTTAATAAATAGTTTGAATAATATTAATTGTAAGCCATTAAGCTGGAGTTTTAAGCAAACTTACTTACTAAAAAAAGTAAGATTTTTATGAATGTTTATGATAAACATGCAAATTTGCCATGTTGTTGAATATATTTATTTAATGTTGTATAACTACAGCGATAGAAGTCGGGACTTTCCTATAAAAACATCTAGGAAGACCCCAAATGACAGCTGCTCGCAATAAAGAGATGCAACTAATTATCAGTTAAGTTTTCTATATGAGATAGTAAGCACAGCAGCAAGACTTTTACTCTGGATTTATTGAATAAGACTTCCACTTAAAGGAAATCCCTGCTGCCTTACCAGCCCTTCGGGCTGAAGTAATGAGAAGAAGTAATGAGTAAAGCCCAAGGAATAGAATAAAACCTTATCCGAAGGTGTATCCTTTAGGGCCTTATTTATGAGGAAAACATAAAAATTAATTCAATTTCTGAGTCCTCTTGCGTAATTCAAGAGGTATTACTCACTACTCATTACTCATTACTCATTACTCGCGAAAACCAAAACTAATTGGTAGCAGGATTTACTTTATCAATAGTTGTTAAACTACCATCTTCACCAACTTGCCAGACATCATAGCTACCTACTACATCCCCATTAGCATCAATATCTACATTACCACTAGCTCCTTGGTAATTAATATCTTCTCCATTACGTATTAATGTTAGTGCTTCACAAGGATCGGTAACTTCTGTCCCAGGAGCATTAGCTACTTCTCTAATTTTACTTTTAATTCCTTCTCCTGTATTAGCATCGGCAGCTTCAGCAGCTAGCATTAACAGTACAGCTGCATCCCAACTATGAGGTGTATAAGCAGGTACGTCTTGACCAGTTTCTTCTTTCCAAAGAGCGGTAAAATCTTCTAAAGCTTGTCCATCTGCACCAGGTACAGTACCTAAAGAGCCACCAATAATGGATTTGCCTTCTCCTGTCTTACCAACTTGGCGAACAAAGTCGTCAGAATATACTCCATCAGTAAGTAAAACTGTAACTCCTTCACTCAAACCTTGCTGAAAGGCTGATTTTAATAAAACACTACCAGTTTCTGCATACAACACAGCAGCCACAGCATCTGGTTTATTGCTAAAAGCTGCTTTAGCTTCACTATCTAGAGTAGCTGCTTTAGGATCGTAGCGAACTGGATTACCCTTAGTAGCAACTTTGCCTCCTAACCCTTCAAAAGCCTGAACAAATTCTTGCTCAAAACCAACTCCATAATCATTGTTAATTACTACTGTGGAAACGTTTTTAAATCCTCGTTTGTTAGCTAGTGTAGCTAACGCCTGAGCTTGATAGGTATCAGGAGGGGCTGTTCTTGCCCAATAATCATTAAATTCTCCGTTTTTTGCTCTGTCAGTAAATACAGGACTAGTACTACCTGGAGATACCAACATAACATTATTGCGGACAGCTACTTCTAGTGCAGCAGTAGAAACACTACTAGCAAAAGCTCCAACCACTCCTGCAACTCGATCGACTTCTGCTAATTTAGTCATAGCAGTACTACCTGCACTAGGATCGGTTTGACTATCTTCATTGACTAAAGTGACAGGATTGTCATTCACACCATCACAAGCATTAATAGTATCTACTGCTAATTTTACGGCTACGGGCATATCCTGACCAATAGAGGCAAGATCGCCAGTAGTTGGTAATAGTGTTCCCAATTTTAGCCCTTCCCCTTGACTTTGAGTATCTCCCCCTGCACCAGTATTTTGACAGGCGGTAGTTAATAAACTTGTAGTTATTAAAGTCAATGCTAGAGTAATTCTAAAAGTAGAAGTAGGACGAATAATTTTGTTAGTTCGTTTCATTTTCCCTTTGCTCCTGAGAAACCTAATTGAAATTAGATTCTATCGATGATTTACTCTGAGCTTAAAATTTTGAAACATTTATTTAATTCAAAAGTATAGTTTGGGTGTTGTTAAAAGAACAGGGAATAGAAACGCACTTTTGCCCTTATGCTCATTGTCTTTGCACTTTGAGAGAACAGCCTCAGTGCAAATTAAGCTCGAAGGCTTACGACTAATCTTCTTAACTTCATTAACCCAACAATTAAACAAAATCCTGTTAATCGCCAATAAGTTATTACCCTTACTTTCCAGACTGGAAACCCTCGATCGAGTAATTGAAGACGATCGAGTAAAATATCGTGTAGCCAATCTTGATATTCTTCCCACTCTTGAGGGGCTTTTTGAGCAAGAGTTTGAGCAATCCAGTTGACTAGCTTTTCTTCTGCTCTAATTTTAGTGCTGGTAGTTATTACAGTTCTACTTCTAGCTAATTTAGATTTACGGAAAAAGAAAAAACGGATAGCTAGAATAACGATTGATATTACTATAAACAGACTCAAACCAAGAGCTAAACTGTTAGATGCTCCCAAGGAGTAAAAGATAAAAGCAAGTCCTAAACCCACTCCAAACAAGACAATTTCTAATAGTTGCTCCGTTACTCCCCGCAAACAAAGTTGAGAGATTATTTTAAGACTAGCTTTGACTATCCGTAAACTCGATCGCGCCAAGCTAGAAAAGCTGTTTGTCAGTTTTTTGGTAAATTTTCCCATTTTGAATAGCAATTGCTCACTGAATAACTGATATAAGGGCGAATAGCCATTCACCCCTACTACTCTGTCAATTTTGAAATGATGGGTTGAGATGAGACAAGGAAGACAAGGCAGACAAGGAAGACACGGGAGAAAATTTAGTTACACTTATCCCTCAAATCAATCTTGACAAAGTACTACCGTGTTAAAACGCGGGTTTTAAACTTTGTAGGGTTTGCAAAAATTCTTGCTTTTTTTTCACGGCTTCTAATCCTGAGCCTGTGATATTGTAGTAGCGTCTGCGTGCGCCAGTAGTCTCTTCGGGAGCTTCATCACCCCAGCGAGAAGTTACAAATCCACGCTTTTCTAACTTCCGTAAAGTGGGATAGAGAGAACTAAAACCGATCGTTTTTTCTCCTTTACTAGCTTGAGCGATCGCATTCATAATTTCTAGTCCATAACGCTCGCGAAACATCAACGCGTGGAGGATTGCTTCTTCAATTAAAGTCAAACTTAGTCGATCATCTTTTTTGCGAGTAGGCATATCCCAATTGGTATTTATATCTTATTTTTATAGTATATACATTTTTTGAATATACTTGTAAAAACAAAAATTGATAACACTGATTAATTTTTAGATAATTTCATCTTGAGGCTAATTAACCGTAGGTTATATTTATGTAGTTGAAACTTGACTAACTAAAAATATGTATGGCAGTTTTCACATCGGTGAGGTACACTTCAATGAACAAGAACCAAGATGAGACTATATCTAATAAGTCTAAGAACTGCTATAAATATTTATTTAGCCTGCCTTAAATCCACCATTACTCCTCCGTTATCATCAGAAGTTACGAATAGTCTCTTTATGTAGTTAAAAATTATGAAATCGAAGGGTACAAATAACAAAAGTCTAAAAAGCAGCTTGTTGGTAATCTTAATTGGTGTTTTAGCTAATCTTAATTTTTCAGCAGAAAAAGCTCAAGCAAGTCCTGATGCTGAACAAAATAGCCCTAAACTACCAAGAGAATTTATTTCGAGGGAGCAAAACAACTCAGAATTAGAGTTCAAATCAGATATTCAACGTTGGCGCAGGGTTCGTTTGATTCATAGCCTAGAAGAGTATAAAGTTACCGTTGACTCTTTAGTATTTAGTCCTAATAATCGGATTCTCATTAGTGGTGGGAGTAGTAATAATCCACAACTAAAATTTTTCTCAGTAGAAACAGGAAAACAGTTAACAGAAGTCCAGGCACATCAAACAGGGATTTTGGCACTTGCGGTTAGTCCTGATGGCAATACTTTAGTTAGTAGTAGTGAAGATGCAGGGATTAATTTCTGGGATTTACGCACAGGAGAATTTAAATTTAAATTAATAGAACATCTTAATAGCGTAACGTCTTTAGCGATCGCGCCGAACAATCAAGTTTTAGTCAGTGGTAGCTTAGATGGCATTAGAGTTTGGCGGTTAAATTACTCACCTCAACGTCCTCTCTATACTTTGGCTACTCTTAATAATCCTGTCACTGCCATGGCAATCAACTCTAATAGCTATCTTTTAGCTAGTGGAGATATGGAAGGAAAAGTACAATTTTGGAATTTAAGAGAGGGAACTTTTATCTCTGAATTTTCTCCTCACCAAGAAAATATTGTTGGGTTAGCTTTTAGTGTAGATGGAAACAGTTTAATTACTGCCAGTCGCGATCGCACCATCAAGATTTGGGATTTAGCATCGGGACAACTGATTAACACTTTAACAGGACACAGGGGAGAAATTAGGACTATTGCTCTTCATCCCAATGGACGAACTTTAGCCAGTGGTGGTGATGATGGCATTATTTTATGGGATTTAGATCGAGGAGAGCTATTAACCAGACTTAGAGAACATAATAATTGGATACAATCCCTAGTATTTAGTCCTGATGGAGAATATTTAGCTAGTAGTGGTTTTGATGCTACAGTCAAGATTTGGCAAAGTATCTTTTCTACTGGTACGTCTCAATCATCCGATAGCAGTGAGTAATTTAGATCAAACCCATCCCCAAGAAAAACGCGATCGCGCTATAGTCAATAGGCTGCTTCAAGCAGAACCAAGTGATATTAATTTGGTAGAATTGGCTCGCCTACGTATTCGTTATCATAACTTCCCTGGAGCGCGAGATATTCAACGAGATTTAGACCTAGTATTGCAACAATGGCAACTAGAGGAAGAAAATTTGTATGCAAAAACTCGTCAAATTCATGCCACAGGGAAAGTTTATCGACAACAAGTTAAAGGACAAGATGAACAGGATTGGAGTTAGTTAGTAGTTAGTAGTTAGTAGTTAGTAGTTAGTAGTTAGGATTATTATCCTATTACCTTATTTCAAAACTTCTTTTAAACAAAAGCTAATAGCTAATAGCTAAAAACTAATAGCTAAAGCATAAGTCTCAAGATACTAAAAAATAGATTAAAGGGGCAAAAGCGATCGCGGGGAGAAAAGATGCCACTCTAATTTTAGTTAGTTCTAGTAAATTAATCCCAATTCCCATAATCATTAATCCTCCTACTCCTGTTACCAACAAAATGCGAGGATCATGAGCAGGATCGCTGAGAGTATTGGCAAGTAACCCAGCAGCTAGAGATAATCCACCTTGATAGATCAATAAGGTTAGAGCAGAAAAACCGACACCAATACCATAAATATTAGCCAAAGCGATGGAAACAATACCGTCCATAGTCGCTTTGAGGGTAAGTAAAGTATTATCTCCTGATAAACCATTGTTGAGACTACCCAGCAAAGTCATAGGTCCTACACAGAAGAGTAAACTACTAGCAACAAATCCTTCCGTAAACAGTCCTTTACCCCGAAACCTTTTTTTTAACCAGTTACCGACATTCGCCAATCTTTCTTCTATTTGTAATAATTCTCCTAGGATTCCCCCTGCTACCATAGCTACTAAGCCTAGAATTGCTCCATCAATTTGTCCTGCTTGGACTTGACTCATGCTATTTGTCATACTTAGACCAATCCAGATTGTCAGTAAACCGATCCCTTGAGTAATAATTTTTTGTATTTTGACAGAAAGGCGATCGTGCAAAACCAAACCAATTGTAGTTCCTAATAAAACCGTAAAGATATTAATCCAAGTCCCACTAGTCTTCGCCCATAAATCCAATGTCATAGTAATACTAAATTTAAAATTTTATCAGAATTTACTAACAAACTATTTAAGTAGCTGCCCAATTTCTTCATCAGTAAAACCAAACTGTCTAAAAATACGTAGTACATAAGCAGGAGACATTTCTTTTGCCCCAATATCAATTGGAACAATTCTTTTTTGCTCTTTAACTTTGCGAATATATAAACGATGATCTCCTTTGCCTTCCCGATAAAATTTACATCCAGCCTTCTCTAAAATTTTGATGAGCTTCTTAGGTTTAAGAGAAGGTATATTTTTAGGCATAAACTTTTCTTAATTCATAGCTTGCTGTAATAGTTTCTTGATCTTCTAAATTCAAAAACTCATGTAATTCTTTGATGGCAAGAGGAGAGGTGTAAATATCTGAGTTTGATTCATAAATATCTCGCACAGAATCAATTGCTTCTTTGAGTTTACTTACAGATTCTTCCTGAGTATCTCCTTGTCCGACAATTCCATTTTCTAAGCATAGTGCAACCCAGTACCCTGCACTTTTTTTTAATACAAATGTATAAAATTCCATACTTTACCTTGACTAGCATCTCTTTTCTCAAAGAGAAGATCATTATATAAATGATTTTATTATAATTTTAGCGATCGCTGTATTTCTTCAAGAGATATATCAGGTTCATTTTTATCTTCTTGTATTGCTTGTCTTAAATCCTGTAAGTCTTCTATATCTTCTATCTTTTCACAAATTGTCTTTAATACTGATTCAATATTCTGTGTTACTTGTTCATTAGTGAAGCGTAGGATATGTAAATCTTTTGCTGATAATATTTTGTCTCTGTCGTGGTCATATTCTATTTGTTTTTCGTGAATTTTGCCGTCAATTTCGATTACTAATCCAAGAGAATGGCAGTAGAAATCCACTATAAATCCTTCGATAATTTGTTGACGACAAAATTTTAAATTGTTGAAGTGTTTGGCTCTTAATTGTTGCCATAAGATTTTTTCGGCTGGGGTCATGTTTTGGCGTAATTCTTTGGAGCGTTTAATTTTTTCTGGTGATATTTTTTGTCCGATTATTATGTTGCGTGGTTTCATTTTACCTCTCCCCCAGCCCCTCTCCTCGTAGGAGAGGGGAGTATGATTGCTATTTTTTTTCTTATTTTCAATTTGTCTTATAAAAAGATACCAAGATTATTCAATATTTTCTCTATTAAAAATATCAAGATATTTGGCTAAAGTAAACTCTCGATTATCTTTAAAATACTTGGGGGCTTTGAAAAAATTTATCTGTGCATCTTTAAAAATTTCTTGTTGACTATTTAAAATGGATTTATAAAATTTGTTTTCCGTAATCTTGGCATCCTTAAGTAAATCATTGATTTCATTTTGATTTATTCCTAATTTAAGATATCTAGAAAAGAATATTAGCCATACTGTTTCAAAAATTGAATCTTTCTTAGAAGCCATATGAATTTCATTTTTAATAGTAGATTTTAAATATGGTTTTAAATCAGAATAATCTCGACGATGGTTAATGTATAGTTGTTCTGAAATAGATAGAACGTGACATAAAAGTTTTTCTGATTCTCGCTTGACTAAAAAAAGTAGACTAATTACTTGCTTAACTTGTCTAATTTTCTTTTGATTATTTTCTGAAAAAGTAATTTTCAGCTTTTTTTCTTGAGTTGAATCATCTTTAATAAAGCATTCTGATATAAATTTTTCTAAAATGCTAGTTCCTGGATTATTACGATGGATATCAAGAGCTATTAATAATGTATGCTCAAAACATTTAAAAGTTATTGGTTTTTTATTTTTTAGACTATGTGGAAAGTATTGTCGATCGTGTTTTCTATAAAGACCATCAGGTAATTTTTGAATAGAAGTTTTATTTTCATTAATTGATAAATTATAAAATGAAAGATTTTTTGATAGAGCTTTTAATATCTGTTTAGCTTTAGATTCAGACTCACAGAGAAATCTATAATCATCTTTAAATCTAACTGCCAAAAAATCAATATCTTTTAATTCCCCAGAAGTTTCTCTATCAATACTTGATAAAATTATCTCTGCAATTAAATCACTTAATACTGAACCGATTGGAATTCCATTAGTTCGACCATCATTAGCATATTGTACAAGTCTATCTATTTTGTTGCCGAAAAGATTGTATTCATGATCCTCGAGTGCATTTTCTCTACCGTGCAATGACCAAGCAATACTATGGGTATATATAGAAGAATAAAAATTACTAATGTCAGTGCGAGCAATAAATCGATAATTTTTTGCATCCAATATTAAATTTCTTTCCGCCATTGCCAGCCATTCATAAATCATTCTTCCAGAACGCAGATTACTTAAACCAGGTTCTTTCTTCTTAGTAAGGGAAATTGGAAAGCTATATGAGTATATCTTATTTTCTTTATGAAAAAGATGGTTTATTACGTCATCCCAATTTTCTTGAAGAAAGAAAATAATATCATGATAATTAAAAGGATGCTGAATACTAAAAATTCTGGATGTTAAAATAGTTTTGGGATGTGAAATACTAATTAATTGTCTTTTGGTTATTTTGTTTAAATCTTTATTATATGGTTGAGATTGAAGAGTAAAATTAGAAACCTGAAAAGAGGGTGGTAATATGTATTGTTCGGGGAAATATCCATGATTAAGCATCCAGTAAGCTATGTCTTCTGATGGAATTTCTCTTACAAGTTCCTCAGTTTCTCTAAAATGATTTTTAACATATACTTCATCACAGAGCATAATCATTTCCTTTCTTGATGTGATTTACTCTGTACTTAAAATGCCATGACATATAAATATTAAGTGTGATCATAAGTTCAATAAAATATGTAGAAAAGCTGATTTATTCTGACTATAATGATCTTTTGTATCCTGAATTACTGTTGCTCCCCTCTCCTAGTAGGAGAGGGGCTGGGGGAGAGGTTAAACAGGCATCCCCAAAATATCCTCAATCTTCGGCATTTCTTCCAAAGGAATTACCCTACCTTCATCTTCAAAACCAGAAATTTGATCGAAATTCAAATAACGATATAATTCTCCTGCAAAGGGTGTAACTTTCTCTTTGACAATCGCCATATACTCTTCCACAGTGGGAATTTTACCTAACAAAGCACAAACAGCAGCCAATTCAGCCGAACCTAAATAAACTTGTGCGCCTTTACCCATACGATTATTAAAGTTACGAGTAGAAGTAGAAAAGACTGTAGCATTATCTTCTACGCGGGCTTGATTCCCCATACAGAGAGAACAGCCAGGCATTTCTGTGCGTGCGCCAGCAGCAGCAAAGATACCATATACGCCTTCTTCTCGCAGTTGTTTTTCATCCATGCGAGTGGGAGGACAAATCCATAAACGTCCTTTGACTACTCCTGCACCTTCAAGGATTTTAGCAGCAGCGCGATAGTGTCCAATATTAGTCATACAAGAACCGATGAACACTTCATCTACTTTATCCCCTGCACATTCTGACATTAATTTAACGTTATCGGGATCATTCGGTGCAGCGACAATAGGTTCTTTGATTTCGTTGAGATTAACTTCGATGATATCTGCATATTCTGCATCTTCATCAGCAGACATTAATTGAGGATTAGCTAACCACTGTTCCATCTTGGCTACACGACGCATAATAGTGCGGGCATCACTATAACCCCGTGCTACCATATTTTTTAACAGAGCTACATTCGATCGCAAATATTCGGCTACAGTTTCCTCGCTTAACTTAATAGTACTACCAGAACAAGAACGTTCAGCGGTAGCATCGGTAAGTTCAAAAGCCTGTTCTACTTTCAAATCGGGTAAACCTTCCATTTCCATCACGCGCCCGTTGAAAACATTTTTCTTATTTTCTTTGGCAACAGTGAGTTTGCCTTCTTGTATAGCTACCCAAGGAATAGCATTGACAATATCTCTAAGGGTTACTCCTGGTTGCAATTCTCCTGTAAAGCGAACTAACACAGATTCGGGCATATCTAAAGGCATTACCCCTAAAGCTGCTGCAAAAGCAACTAACCCAGAACCCGCAGGGAAAGAAATACCAAGGGGAAAACGAGTATGAGAGTCACCACCAGTACCCACCGTATCAGGTAATAACATCCGATTTAGCCAAGAATGGATAATACCATCTCCAGGGCGCAGTGCGACACCACCACGGGTAGAGAAGAAGTCAGGTAATTCCTTATGGGTTTTAATATCTACTGGTTTGGGATAGGCTGCAGTATGACAGAAGGTTTGCAAAGTTAAATCCGCATTAAAACCAAGACAAGCCAATTCTTTTAATTCATCTCTGGTCATAGGACCTGTGGTATCCTGAGAACCAACGGTAGTCATAATTGGTTCACAAGAACTTCCAGGGCGTACCCCAGGTAAACCACAAGCTTTTCCTACCATTTTTTGTGCTAGGGTAAAGCCTTTGCCTGTATCTTCTGGCATAGAAGGACGAGTGAAGATATCAGAAACTTCTAGTCCTAGGGCTTCTCTGGTTTTATCAGTTAATGCTCTACCAATAAGTAAAGGAATCCGTCCACCAGCCCGAACTTCATCTAAAATAGTTTCGGGTTTGAGGGTAAAAGTAGAGATTACTTCTCCAGCTTCGTTAGTAATTTCTCCTTTGTAGGGATAGATAGTAATTACATCTCCTGTATTCATCTGGGAAACATCACACTCAATCGGTAATGCCCCAGAATCTTCTGCCGTATTAAAGAAAATGGGGGCAATTTTATTACCTAAGATATAGCCACCAGCTTTTTTATTGGGGACAAAGGGAATGTCCATTCCTAAATGCCACAATACTGAGTTAATTGCCGATTTTCGAGATGAACCCGTACCAACCACATCGCCAACATAAGCAACGGGATGTCCTTTGGTTTTGAGATGAACAATGGTGGCTAATCCTCCAGGCATTTTTGACTCTAACATTGTCAAAGCATGAAGGGGAATATCGGGGCGAGTAGTGGCGTGGGGTGCAGGGGATAAGTCATCAGTGTTGGTTTCCCCTGGTACTTTAAAAACTGTGACGGTAATGCTTTCGGCTACTTGAGGACGACTAATAAACCACTCAGCATTTGCCCAAGAATCAATTACCTGTTTGGCATAGGAGTTGGTTTCTGAAAGTTCTAAAACATCATTGAAAGCATCGAATACTAACAGCGTTTTACTTAGGGCATTAGTAGCTTCAGCAGCAATACTAGAGTCATTAGATTTGAGTAATTCTACTAAAGACTGAACGTTATAACCTCCTACCATTGTGCCTAATAAATCTACTGCACCCTGAGGAGAGATTAAAGGACATTCAATTTCTTTCTTGGCAACAGCAGTAAGAAATCCTGCTTTAACATAAGCTGCCTCGTCTACACCAGGAGGTACTCTATCTCTTAATAATGCTAGTAGTTCTTCTTTTTCCTCTTCGGGTGGATTTTTTAATAGTTCGCACAGTTGGGATGTTTGTTCGGCTGTTAAGGGTAGAGGTGGTATTCCGTGGGCTTCCCTTTCCGCTTTGTGTTGACGATAAGCTTCTAGCATTTAGTGTATCTCCTCTTTATATAGATTTATTGCAGAGTATATATTGTCTCATTGATTTCCCTAAATCTCTTTTAGTAGGATGGCTTATCTCAGAAATCAAGAAGTAGTTAACAATGTATCTTCTTCTAATTTATCGAGGATCGAAGGCTTTTGACTATAGGTTTTTCAGGATTTGGTGATTATAGTGGTTCTCAAATCTCTGAGATACCAAGTTGTTCGTTTAACTACTAACTATAAGTTTTAAATTAGGTAATTTCCTGAAATATTTGTACCAGATTTTGAGCGGATTTATCAGTCCCTGTAGGGGCGCATCGAGACACGAAGCTAATCCTTTGGAGCGATGCACCCCTACGCCAATGATATGTTCTTTACTGGAAATCACCTTATAAAAGGTTTAGAATAGCTGCCAATTTTGAGAAGTTAATCTTTTTAATTCTTCTATCTTTCTACTGAAATAACTACGATCTAATCTGCACCAGCAATGTATTTTGGCAGCATTAATACTAATTGCCCAAACCCAAATATGAGCAGTTTGAGTTAAAAGTGGTAGTGAGTCAAGTTCTTGGCTTGTCAGATTTTGGACAGTCTGATAACCAGCTAAAAAAGCATCTCGGACTTTTCTCTGGATACCAGCATGAAGAGAAACTTGAAGAAATTTAGCTAAATCGAATATTCGCCAACCGTAACCACATTGATCGAAATCAAATAAAGTTATTTGATTATTTTCTGTAAAGTGAACATTACCACTATGGGGATCGCCCCAGCACACTACCCAAAAAGGAGGTTTTTGGGGAATATGTTGTAATTGTAGCTTAATACGATCGATCGCTCTTTCTAGAAAGTCTAGATCATCTACTCTATCTTGCAAACAGGGAGCAATTAATTGATAGGATTCATCTAAGAGGTAGTCTAGAGTTAAAGGTTTACGTTGGACGGATGTATAAAAATTTGCTGTAGTTTGATGTAGCCTACCTAAAGTTTGACCAAAAATTTCACCTTGAGTTAAGTTTAAATCTCCTAAAGGTACAGTACCATTAGCGTAGGGAAATAAGGCTGCATAGCGATCGCCTTCTAAGGCTCTAATCGTAACAAATAGTTGTTGTTCTCTAGTTCTAATTGGATAAGCAACGGGAACATGTTTTTGGTGCAAAAACTCAAGTAATTCTAATTCAAACTGAATCTCTGAGAGAGAACGCCAATGATGATGAGAAACTTTTAAGATATAAGGCTGTTTTTCTATCTCTACCAAATAAACATCACTCAACCCCCTATTCCATAATTGACAGGTGGTTACCTCCCCAAGATTGTACTGACCAAGCACTTGTGTAATCAAGGCTTGAGGAGAAAGAGTTGAGTAGACAACCGGAAATATATCTTGAGCGACGCTCTCCATAGATAAATCAACCCCCATGGACTTTGTTTTTTTGCTTATAATCTAAACTTAAACTATTTCAGATTAGTAACCAAAAATAATTAAGTATACTTAACTCCTCAATTATTAAAGTTACTAGTTATCTGCTTCTCGTATAGTATCAATAGATACTAATTGCCAATTCATAGAGAACAAAATAAGTTGGCAGCTATTCTTTTTTTAAGAAAATAATGACAAATTCAGATTCAGTTATTAGGAATTAACATAAATTCATCAAATTTAACTACAGGAGATTCTGGTTTTCTAGTATCGTAAAAATAACTACTGACAGTTCCCATAGCAGTATCAAAAATACTAAAAACGGTAATATCATTGCTGGCTATGTAAGGTAAAAATTTACCTGAATTATCTTTTAAGGGTCGAATAGTAGGAATAATTGGGGTTAACCCATTGGGATCGCCTGTTTCTACATAGTTTAGCTGAGGATTATCTTTAGGTACTGGTCTTTTATTCTCTTCGATGTGGGCACCATAAGTATTACCCACATTAGAAGATTCTAGAAAATGAACTCCTTGAGGATTAACAAAACGATTCCAAAGATGGGAATGACCATAATAGACTAATTGGACTTCTGCTGACTCTAACAAAGGAAGAACATCCCGAATAATATAGTCGTTTTCTTGGGGATATTCATAACGAACAGAGGTAATTTGTTTATTTTCGTCGTATTCAATTCGTGCTAGAGGATCGGTATAGGGTGGAACGATATTTCCTCCTAAAGTATGAGGTGGATGGTGAAACATCACTATTTTGTATTTAGCTTGTTTAAAAGCTTCGCTTTGTAATTCTTGTTCTAACCAATGGTATTGAGAACTACCTTTGACAATGGGTTCAAAAATATGTTGCCCGTAACCCCATTTTTCTGGTTGGTTTAGATCTTCTGTTTTTTCTTGATATCTACCTTTTACATTAGATTCTAAACTAGGCGATCGCCAAATATTAGTAACATATAAAACTACTAAGCGAATATTGCCAAACGTAACCGCATAATATTTTTTTCCGCCACTAGAATTTTCAGGAAGAGTAAAAATTTCTTCGTAAGTATCGGTATTAAAAGAATTAGCTTTTAACCAGGCTTTTTGTATTTTAGGATCTCCTGTTTCATTAATATTGCCTCGATCTTGCCAATATAATTTTTCTGCTTGAGCACGAGGAACAGCATCAGTGAACTGTCGTTTGAGCGGAGACGTATCAGAAAATCTGCCCATTACCTCATGATTGCCTATAGCAGGAAAAATAACTGCGTGTTGAATTATTTCTCCCCCATGATAAATTCTTTCAATGCCACTTTTGTCTAGTTTATATTTTGCTCTCCCTTGTAGAACAGGAAAAAATGCCCCACCACGATTATCATCAAACCATTCCGAAGCACGATCTGGAATGTTAACTAAATCTCCTGCTATAAAAACAGCATCTACCTTACCTACAGTTTCAACTACTTTTTGCATATTGGCTGCTGCCATAGGCATTAGTTGATGATCGGAGGTTAGTAAAATTTTAAGGGGTGTATTTGGTTGTGGTGCAGCAGCTAGAGTAAACACCCGACTAAGGATTTCTTCGCCATCATGAATACTTACTACTTGATAAGGAATACGTTTGTTTGGCTTTAATTCCGAAATGGTCGCCTCATGTCGCCAAATATCTCTAGAAGTTACCTTTTGATAATCTATATCTAAACGGGAATCTGAATCTTCTCTGACAAGACTAAGTTTTGTGGTTGTTGCTTTAACACTATTATTGAGTCTTTGACCATAAATCACATTATGAAAATCGCCTTCCCAGCTAGTAAACCAAACTACTCTTACTGAATTAGAAGTTGGTAGTTGTAAAAAAGGATCGCTTAAAAGTGAAGAATAAGTATTCGATTGTGAAGTATACCTTTTTGACCAAAAACCCATAGTTAACAAGATAACAATTAAGAGAGACAGTAAGGTAATGCGTAAAAACTTCCAATGCTTAGATTTCATTTACTGAATTTTGCTGAACCATGCTATTGTGATCAATATTTTTGCAGTTATTGAATATAGATTTTATGCTCTTCATTGTTTGTTTAAATTCAAGGGGGTAAACTATAATTAATTTTTACATTTATCTCCTTATTTTCACTAGACGATAAAAATGATCGTGTTAGACTATAAGAGTAAGTATAAAATTTAAACTTAATTTCTATTCTTAAAGTAAGTAAATTTGGTGGTATTCTTCCTTGATAACTCCCTTGGCTAAATTAAAAGCTAGGGGATTTTTTTTGAGACTAATATCTTTATTTTTTGTTTATATATAATCAAGAAAAATACAATTAATCTTCATGTTAAACACCTTGTTTTTACTAATACATGAAAATACTTATGTTAAACTATGGAAGTAAAGATAAATTTAAAAGTTAATTATTATTTTAACAGCAAATATATCTTGAAATTTGGTGGTATTATTCCTTGATAACTCCCACAGCTTAATAAAAGGCTGTGGTTTTTTTTGTTTTATCGATACTGAAATATATCAAGTTAAAATTACTCTCCTTACTGCTAAATGTAAAGAACTTGATTAATAGTATAGTATCTTAATTTGCCACCCATAGCGGATAACTACGGATAATCTTAAATCGATCGTATTGTTAGCTACTAACTAGTCGAGCAAAATGAATTTTTGGGCTGAGGGAAAAAGGGGAAAGAAAGACGTTCAATATGTAATTAATTTTGTTTAGGTGCTGGTGAATAGCTATTAAATCCACATCAAAACTTTAAATTTTTTATCGTAGTAATATGATACTATAACTTGTTTATCTAAACTCTTAACTGAGTTCCTCACCGAGAATGGATTTATTGGAATATCAAGCTAAAGAATTATTTCGTCAAGTGGGAATCCCTACTTTACCTTTTCAAACCATTTACACTCCTAGAGAATTAAAGAGGTTAACAATTCCTTATCCTGTAGTGCTTAAATCTCAGGTAAGAGTAGGAGGGAGAGGAAAAGCTGGAGGTATTCGTTTTGTTGCCAATACTATAGATGCGATCGCAGCAGCTAGAAATATTTTTAATTTATCTATTCTCGGAGAGTATCCAGAAGTAGTCCTTGCCGAAGCCCGTTATAATGCCCAACAGGAATTTTTTCTCGCTATTGTTTTAGATTATCAATTAAGATGTCCTGTTCTATTTGGTTCGTCTCAAGGAGGTATGAATGTAGAAGCTTTACTGGATAACTTACAACAAGTAGTAGTTGATACTGAATTTTCTCCTTTTTATGCCCGTCGCTTAACTGTCAAAATGGGACTATCAGGAGATTTAATTCAATCTGTTAGTACGGTAATTGAAAAAATGTATCGCTTATTTCAAGCCAAAGATTTAGATTTAATCGAAATCAATCCTTTGGGTGTAAGTCCTCAAGGAGAATTGATGGCTTTAGATGGAAAAATTACCGCCAACGACCTTGCTTTAGCTAGACATTTAGATATTATCACTCTTACTAATCAAGATAGGAGTTTATCTTCTCAGCAAAAAGCGGTTAAAGATCAAGGAGACTTGTTATCAAAGGCTGATAGTGAACAATGGCTACATTGGCAAGATAGTAAAGGAAAAATAGCAATTATTTGTAATAGTTGGGATTTAGCTGTGATTACTTGGGATTTAGTTTGCCAGAGAAAGGGGAAACCTGCTTGCTGTGTAGTAATTGATAATAGTCAAGACTCTTTAGACTTTCCTGTTGCTTCCTGGCAGCAAGAACTATCTAAAGTATTGACAGAAGTAGAAAAAATCTCAGGAATCAAAGTAGCATTAGTTAATATTTTGGCAGAAAAAGAAGTTAACTCGATTATTGCTCAAACCCTAGTTGAATCTTATCAACCCCTAGAACCAAAGACAGAGAAAACTACAGGAGAAGATAGAAGCTTAGTCGCTAATGGAGCAAAATCTCGTTCTCGTCGTCAACCCGATAATCAAGCTAATTCTCAGCCAAAAAAAATCCCTTCAGTTAAAATTGTTATGCGTCTTTTAGATCGAGAAATTGATTGTCTAACAGAAGATACACCACAAAATTCACTTTATTGGACAGATAATCTGGAAGAAGCAGTAGAAAAAGCCGTTTCTTTGGGAAAATCTAGATAAAAATGTATTGGAAATTACCAGAAAAAGTCATTATTCAAGGTATCGATCGACCCAATGTTGCCCACTATACAACAATAATGAAAGCTTATGGCACTAACATTGCAGCAGGTATTAGTGCTGGGAAAGGAGGGGAAGAAATAGGGGAAATTCCTGTTTTTAATTTAGTAGAAGAAGCGATCGAGAAAATCGGTAAAATAGATGCGACTCTAATTTTCGCTCATCCTTATGAGGTACTAGATGCTGTTAGAGAAGCAATAGCAGCAGAAATTAAATTTGCGATTATTCTTACTCCTGGTATTCCACCTCTAGATATGGTACGTTTGCAACGAGAAGCCCAAGTAAAGGGTACTCTAATTTTGGGCGCAGGCAGTAAAGGGATTGTGATACCTGAGAAGATTTGTCTTGGCGCGCTTCAACCAGAATTTTATCAACCAGGGAATATTGCTCTAATTAGCTATAGTGAAAATCTTACTTATGAAGTAGCTTTAGAACTAAATCGTGCGGATTTGGGACAATCTATGATAGTTCATCTAGGTAATGAAGCAATTTTGGGTTCTACCTATCAACAGTGGCTCTCAATTTTCAAGGAAGATAAAAATACTGAAGCTATTGTGCTAATTGGACAACCCGATTATTACCAAGAACAAGCAGCAGCTTACTATGCAGATGCCGATCTAAATAAACCAGTAATTACCTATTTAGCAGGATTATACACTCCCAGAGAGAGAACTTTTCTAGACGCTACTACTATTATGGCTAATCAACTATCCTATTCTGTACCCTCAGTTAATACAGATAAACGAGCTATGGCTACCTTAAAAAAATCAGGCATCAAAGTAGCTAAAAACCCTAGCGAAGTTATTCAGCTTTTACAAAAAATTCCTGCTTTTAAAAGTTGATATAGCAATCCTGTTTGAGTCATGAATATTTGATTACTTAGGGTTTGTTGAAAAACTTGAGTGGCAGATTTAACCTCTAGGATAGCTATAAGCTATCAGCTTTTTTTCAAGCCTTAGTTATACTCATTACTTCTTACTAATTACAACACCTTCGCCAAAAGAAGACCAGAGAAAGTCCCCCCTGTCAAGAGGTTTTGAGCAGGAGAGAGTAATTTTTACTAGTTTTGGAGTTTATTCAGGTGAAATACCTGTCACAGGAACGGAGTG
>JASJDI010000232.1 GCA_030065155.1 Xenococcaceae cyanobacterium MO_188.B29 | reverse complement strand
TATAGCAGTACAAGTAAAGATTAGGACATTAATATTGAACGTAAGGGCGAACCGCCGTTCGCCCTTACAGGATTTTTCTGTCCTAACCAATTTACGTAACGCTATAGTAATGAGTTAATTCATCGAATATTCCTACAACTAGGCTCATACCTGATTAGGTGGGCAAATTTAGCCTTAACTTGTTAAAATCTTCAAGAACTAACTTTGCCCACCCTAATTTTGCTCTAGACTGATTAGTTAAAGCTAACAGCTAGAAACTCTACATTGCCTGTTCTACTTCAGCAATTTCAGGGATTTTTTCCCGCAAACGACGTTCTATGCCCATTTTCAAAGTCATAGTAGAGCTAGGACAAGAACCACAAGCACCTTGTAATCTCAGTTTAACAATTGGACCATCGATTTCTACTAGTTCGACGTTACCACCGTCAGCCATAAGATAGGGGCGTAGTTCGTCTAAAACGTTTTCTACATTATCTTGAGTCAATGCTAAAGACATATTGTATTTTCCTCGTATGTCAACTAATGAGTGTCACAATAATACTGATCCTAGCGTTTAAGAGCATCTCATTAACTAAGCTTCTGTAAATTCAACTAAGCTAACAACTCTCAACTCCAGACTCCAAAATGATATTAGGCTACTGTTGCTGGTTCGAGTAATTCGATTTTACTAAAGGTGAATTCAGTAATTATTTTTTCTCCATCTTTATCGATCGCCTCAATCTCTTGATGGGTAGGAAGATAGTAGTTACCAAATTTTTCGTAGGTTTCTTTAAATTCTCTTTTACCCTTCAAGTCATTAGTTTTGGAGTCGCGGAAAATAGCATTATAACCAGTAGAAATGTAACCTTCCCCAGTATCTAAACTATCATTTGTATTAATCACAAATGCTATGGGACCCATAACACGGGATACTTGACATATTTCTGTACCTCGTATTTTGTAATTTGACCCCATTGCATCACCTTTGACCAGAATTTCTACTGCACCAGTAGAATCTTCTTCCCCAAGAGAGAAAGTATTTTTACCGTGGGCTTGTTCAAAAGAGGAGCGTTTGCGATGAGTAATTACATCTCGCATATGATTGTAGACGCTTTCTTTGACCTTTTCATCTTCAATTTCTGTAACATCGACAGATAAATCACTCTCAACGCGGATTTTAGCAGTATATACTTCTTCTCCTTGCCTGAGTTCTAATTCTGTAGTGTAGCCAGGGAAATTGCCATCCCAAGTATAACGGTTTTCATAGGCTGTGCAAAAGCGATCGCGGGCTTGATTTGTATCTGTCATATAAAGTCAATTAATTACTATTTCTTATCTAGTTTAAAAAATTTATTGCCAACAAGGTAGGGAGTAATGAGTAATCAGTAATCAGTAGTGAGTTAGTGGTTTTGATTTAAAATTTATTTTGGTAAGAAGTATATTTCTAAATCCAAAAATGTCTTTAACACAGCCAAATGCTACCTTGTCTCCCAACCAAAAACTCAAACCAGATTGGGCAGGAGAAGATGCTCTTTCTCGCTTCGTTAATCTTTTAATCCAAACTAAACCTATTTATCGCCTGATGAAACAACAAGCAAGGCAAGTATTAATTAAAACGGCGGAAAAAAATGGGATTCCTTGGCGCAAAAATTACCAGGAATTAGAAAAATCGACAATTAAGACGTTATTACCTGCAATTACCAATCCTAATCTTGTCTATCCAGATTATTACCAATTACCTTTCCATGCTTACGAACAAGGTAATCTATCCTGGAAAGCTGCTTTTGAAGCAGAATCTGCTACCTATTCTATGGGATTGAGAGTTTGGAAACAGGAAAAACTTACTTGGCAAGCTGCCCAAGATCGCTTAAGAAATAGTTTCCATCAAGTTTTAGCTCAATACAGTCCCGATCCAGTCACTAATATTCTGGATATTGGTTGTTCTGTAGGTATTTCTACTCTAGCTCTTCATCGGTACTATAGCCAAAGACAAAGTACTCCTGTCAACACTATTGGGTTAGATTTATCCCCTCATATGCTAGCAGTAGCTAAAACCAGAGATGAACACCAAGAAATTGCTCAATGGCTTCATGCCAAAGGAGAAGAAACAGGATTAGCAGATAATTCTTTCGATATAGTCACCCTGCAATTTCTTATTCACGAACTACCCCGCCAAGCTACTCAGGCAATATTCCGTGAAGTATTTAGAATATTAAAGCCTAATGGAACGATCGCGATCATTGATAATAATCCTGCTTCCCCAGTAATTCAAAATCTTCCGCCTGCGCTGTTTGTGCTGATGAAAAGTACTGAACCTTGGTCTGACGATTATTATACTTTTGATGTCGAAACGGCGATCGCTCAAGCAGGATTTGAATATAAAACTACTGTGCCTAGCGATCCTCGTCATCGCACTATCATTGGGGTTAAGTCTTGATGAGTAGGGAGTAATCAGTAATCAGTAATAACTAACTTTATTCTCATTATTCGCTAACGCTGAGTAAAGCCATTTTCAGTGCTTGAGCATTACGAAAGTGAATTATGGGGTACTTGCGTTGAAATAAACTACCATTTAAGGAAAAACAATAGTAACATACCATTTTGGTAAGCCTTTAGAGGATTGCCAAAATTGCTGAAAGAGTCTTTAATGCGGGTCTGAGCTGGTTTTATTCCCATTTGATGTGATCTCAAAAACGCTTTTATTTCGGGTCGGAGTGGTTCTTATTCTGGGTCGCTATATCTAATCATAATCAACCTTTCTTCTCGATGCTTTCAGTTGACTTCGTTTAGCTTTATTATCTAACCGTCTTCTTTTTGCTCCTTTAGTTGGTTTAGTTGCAAATCTCTTCTTCTGTGGGATTGATACACTTTTTATTAAGTCTTTAAGTCGCATTAAGGCATCTTCTTTATTTTGATGCTGAGTGCGGAACTTTTGAGCTTTAATGGTAATAATACCACCAGTGGAGATTCTAGAATCACTCTTATTTAACAGCTTCTCTTTGTAAAAATCGGGAAGTGACGACGCTAAAATATCAAAACGCAGATGTATGGCAGTGGCTACTTTATTCACATTTTGACCACCTGCTCCAGTTGAGCGAACAGCTTTTATGTCGATTTCACTACTGGGAATAATAACTTTCTCTGAAATTTTTAACAATATAGGTACTGATTACTGAGAGCTTATCACTTTAGTGGAAAACCATAGTAAGTATCAAGGAAATTGTTCTAACGAATCCTTATCAACCAAACATTTCAAACAACAACCTCTCAAAACTAGTTTCCACAAAATAAAAACCAAATATGGTTCAGCGAATATGGAAATTAGTGTCTACAAAAACGGAGATATTGTAACGATATACGGCACAAACAGAAAATGGCTGTGTTTTCCAGAATTAGGTAACAACACAGTTGCTGATTCGCTGATTGATTTTATCATTCCTCAAGCAGTAGCTCAAACAACAGTTCCTAATGTTCGAGAAAGAACTACATATATTCAAAAGTGTACCACTAATATCAATGCTCCAAAGTAATATAACAAGAGACTTCGTAGAAGGCTAGGGAAAGGTGAAATAAATATAAAGTCTATTCACAAGCAATCCTAGAGATTTTTTGGCTCAAAAATTAATGACAAAAATTGTCTTAATTAGAAGAGGAAATCTAGGCTAAAACTCTCAGTTAGTCTAGCTTGAGTGTTGTTGTTTTCAGAGAAATACCAAGTTACTTTAGTTTCGCGACCATACCCGCTTAGAATCACAATCTATGCCTCAAACGGCGGAGACGGTCAGAATAGCTTTTCATCACTTCTAGAGCAAACATAGGGGTTTGCTGGACTGCAAACATAAAATGTTCTCGATCTAAAAATGCCAAGAGGGAATCGGTTTTGGCAATCGCCTTTGCGTCTCTTTGATGTTTTTGGTGAAGGCTCTCTCGTTCACCAAAAACATCACCTTTGTGAATCGTCTCTACTACCTTATCACTGAGCCAAATCTCCACTTCTCCAGAGATGATACCGTAAATCACATCACCGCGTTCTCCCGCTTGAAAAATAACCTCACCCTTAGAAAAAGTCTGAGGAGAAGGAGGTTGTTGGAAAAGTTCTATAGTCTTGACTGGTTCTAACACTGTAACTGCCTCATCTAACTATAGACATTTTCAGATAACTTAGTGATTTGGTAAAGATTTGGTTAAGCATTGGTTAATATTACCTCTCCTCATTTTTATACTTTTTAAATATTAATCACGCACTAAATATATATTAGACATCAATAATAATCTTGCCTAATCTGGTAAATAGGATTTAGGTAAGAATTTTATGGCAAACAATAACTGGAATACGGCTCTTTATGAGAGTAAGCATGGGTTTGTTTGGAAATACGGAGAAGGATTAATCGAGCTTTTAGCACCCCAACCAGGAGAATATATTCTTGATTTGGGTTGTGGGACAGGACAATTAACAGCTAAAATTGCTGCTACTGGAGCTAAAGTTACAGGGATCGATCGCTCTGAGGAGATGATTGTTAAGGCAAAGGAAAACTATCCTCAGCTTAACTTTGCGGTTGCTGATGCGACTAACTTTACTATTGAACAACCATTAGATGCTGTCTTTTCCAACGCTGTAGTCCATTGGATTAAACAACCAGAAGCAGTAATTAATTGTATTCAGCAAACTCTTAAACCTGGAGGACGCTTTGTCGCCGAATTTGGCGGTAAAGGTAATGTTAGGCAAATCGTGCAAGCACTAACAGAAACCTTAGCTAATTCTGGTTATGATTTGTCCCCACAGGTAAATCCTTGGTATTTTCCCAGTATTGGTGAGTATACTTCTTTGTTAGAAAAACATGGCTTAGAAGTTACCTATGCTCATCTTTTCGATCGACCTACTCCTTTAGAATCAGGTGATGCAGGTTTGGCTAATTGGTTAAAAATGTTTGCTGGAAATTTTCTGTCTGGATTGTCGACTGAAAAAGAGAAGAGAATTATCGATCGAGTTATTACTAAATTGAAACTTAGTCTTTACTGTGATGGTATTTGGAAAGTGGATTATCGCCGCATTAAAGTTGTTGCTATCAAATTATGATACAGATAATTCTCCTCTAGATTCGATATTAATTATTTATAGTCCCAGTCTAATTTTCTACCGAGAAACTCTTCTAATCTCTGATTATGAGGTTGAAAAAAGTTAGATAAGCGCGACAGTAAATTGGCATCAGCTTGAGGGTAAGAACCAACATTTCTAGGATGATACTCAATATCATTACATTCAGGTAGTCCCAGAAAATCAAAAGCCTGCTTCATAGTTTCTGCTGGATATTGAGCCAATTCTTCATTAGTCAAAATCAGAAATTGCTCTCTGGGAAAAATATTCATCCATCTTTTTAAGGGATAAACATATAAACTCATTGCTACATGTTCTTCCCATGATTTACTTTTCAATATTTCAGGAACTGTCTGAGCAGGATTGCTTATTTTTTCGAGTTTTTCAAGCTCTGAGTTAATTACTTCCTCTAGGGAACGATTTTGTTCTCCACCTTTTAGGCGGTATTCATAATAAGAAATAGTTCGCCGAACGGGCTCTCTTAGGAGAACAATTAGCTTAATCTTGGGAAACCAACTGTGAATAACATGCTCACATCCAGAGAAAATGTTATTTGTACTTGCTTCTCCTGTGATGAAATGATTTCCTTCGGGTCTAGGTGCAAAATGAGCTAGATATAAATCTTTTTCAGGACTAGGCAAAGACCAATCTCTAGCTTCAAAATCTTCTAACTTAACTAGCCAATGATAAAGATACATTGGTTCTTTTTTAACTGCTGGCAAAACTTGGGGATGTTGACACAGATAATCATAAAAAGCAGTAGTACCACATTTGGCAAATCCAAGTACTAAAAAATCTGGCTTTTGAAGTATCCCTTGTTCCCAATAGCTCTTGACAAATTCAGACTTCGATTCTTGTAGCTGATAATAAATAGATTTTTGATATAAATCCTTTGCTTTATCTAGCTGCTCCTGATTACGTAATATCATTCCTATATTGCTATAGGTAGTTGCCTTAAAGTCTGGATTAGAATCAGAAATTTCTATCTGCTTAATGGCTTGTTGTAAAGCCAATTGCGATTTTTTAGGGTTAGAGTGAGCGGATAATAACTGAATCAGAGATTTATTTAATTTGTGACCGCCAAAAATACTATGATTCTCAAGAATTTCCAGACCACATTCAAAAGCTCGATCGCGACGTGTTGTTTTCAGCAGTAGTTTTCCTAAAGATAGTAAACCAAGAGGAAATTTGGGTCGAATTACTACCGCTTTCTCATAACAAGCAATTGCCTCATTCAGTTTATCTTGTTTGGCTAAAATACTACCTAAATAATAGTAACTCCATTCTTGATGGGGATAGTTATCGATCGCTTCTTGAAAGAAAGTTATTGCTGGAGTCCATTGTCCTTGTCTGATGCTTAGTTTGAGAATAACTTCTCCCCAAATTTGGCAAATTCTATCTATCCTGGCTTCTGTTTTGTTATTTTTAGCTGGTTTTTGCCTTATAAATTCTTGGTAAGTAGCGATCGCTCTTTCTAAATCATTCTTTTTGAGTAAGAGTTGGGAATAGTCTAATGATGCTCTGACTAGATTCTGGAGAAAAATCGGCTTGTTTGGTTGCAGTGAGATAATCTTCAGGTAGTAGGTAAAAGCTTTGTCATATTCTTTTTGGTTGCTACAAATTTCAGCTAATTTAGATAAAGCAGGAATCGAATTGGGATTAGGCTCGATCTCTTTTTGATTTTCATAAGTAGCAATCCCTTCAGTTTTTTTTACTTGTTCTAAGTCACTGTTACACTGCCATGAAACAACCCTATCTGTGCTGACTGGTGTTCCCTGGTCAAAAGACTCTTGACTAACTACCGAGGCTAGTTCGTATTTATTCTCTATTAACGCAGGTTTGAAGAAGGAGAAAAAATGCCGATCTCGATCGGTTTTCCAACGACCAATAGCATCTTTCCGTACGATAACTCTGGCGAGGGGAACTTCCAAAAATTCTTCCAGCCTCAACAGAGTTTCTTCCTGCTTGAGAACAAAATCTTCGTAACGAATAAGAATTAAATTTTTAGGTGGTGGGGTAGTTTTCATTAACTGATACTGATAATACCAGGAAATTGCTCTTTTTTCGCGAATATCATCCGTATCAGGTGCTTTTATTCCGAATTTTCCTATTTTATCTGTTAGATGCTTAGACATAATACAATCTCTTGGATCGCGCACCCAATGTATGTATTTAGCATCAGGAAACATTCTCACAATCCAGGGATAAATTAGAGTCGTCTCGGGGAGTTTCCATCCCTTGATTCTATTTTTAGGAAATTTCAATATATCTGCAATATATTCCTGAACTAACTGTTTGAATTCGTCAGGAATTTCTGCTGTAAAAAGTTGGGAAAAATCCCAGGATAAGTCACCGTTCCATTGCACATACTTAGCCATAACTTTACAGGCTTGATAAATTGGATTGGGTGGGACTTTATCGCCTGCGGAGTTCAATTTTTCGCCCAGATAGATTCCACTAGCATAGAGTGTGTAGGCAATAAGTCGAGTCCCAGAATTACCGCGACCAATCACAATAACTAAGTTGTTTGACATAGAATTTGATTTTGTCTCCTTAAGTGCTTGAGCAACTTTGACCGGGGAACACCGGTCACCGCAGCGCGAAGTTGCGTTGGGCGGGTTCCCAAGGTAGCGCGTTGCGGGGGTTCCCCCCGTTGTAGCGACTACCGCCGACTTGAGCAAACTTCGTAAGAAGGCACCGTCGTTTGACGGCGGTGTAACGGTGACTTTTTTCTTGAACTGATTTTCTATGTTCAGGTCTACTTTAATTTTTTCATCTCTTATTGACAAGGCTATCTTGAGAACCTCTTCGTAAACTCCTTTCCAGTCACACTCATAGTTGTAAAGACTTGTTTTTTTTCCCCATTTACCATGATGTGTGTACACTTTGTCTTCAACATCAACAATATGTTGCTCGGATATATATATTGGTAATACTATATTTTCTCGTTCCCAGCAGCCAGGTCTTACAGAAGGTGGCATTTTCAAGATTTCCCTATTGGTATGAACTACCCCAGGCTTATTAGCTGTCCATCCTACTTTATGTTGTATAGTTCCATGATGTGTTAGGTACAAATCGATCGCATAAGCCCAGACAATACTTTCATAAAGCCAACAACCTACAGTATCATAAACTTTAATCTCTGGAGGCAAAAGCGATCGAATCTGCCTGACAGTTTCTTTTTCTTTGTCAATAGTTGCTTTGTGCTTTGGATCGATAAAGCCTTCTGGGTCTTCTGGAAGAGAAAATCCATCAATTACTACTCCTAAATTGGGAAAATTACCCGACAAACTCTTAATAATATTGGCTATCCCTTCGACTTGAGATACCCAAGTTCTACTACCAAGACGAATAGAAACCCAAAAAAGGAGGGAGTGGTTTTTCTTGGCTGATTCGACTTCTGCTAAAAAAGCTGGAGAACATCTATGCAATGATGCCTGATAAACTCGTTTGGCTAAGTCCTCTTTAATGAAAGTATTACCTAAATTTAAAATAAAATAATTATTCTCTAGAATTTCTGTCTGCAATTCCTTATGGGTGATATGTTTAATTTTCTCTGAAGGGATTTCTGGAAAAATCTCATTGATGCAGCCAAGGGGTTCATTCACAACTAAGAATTTATCAACCTTGTCCAAAGAATTTGTCTCGTAGAGCTTATAAATTGCCGACAATTCATTCCACAAGTGATGGGCAAAATGACGAAACCAAATAATGGTTACTTTTTCTTTCTTGTCACTACAGATAGTGTAAGATACAACCCTTTCCCAATCCTTGACTGCATAAGCTTTAAAAAGATTAATATCTTCTGCTTTTATTATCTGTGATGACACTAGAGTAACGATTACTTCAGAACTAGGAAAGTAAAGAGCAAGTTTTTCCCGCCAATGATCTCCAGTAATTAAGTAAAAGACTTCTTCACCAACAAAGCGATACCAGCAAAAACAAAGCCTGGGAGACCAATACACTGAGTGATTTGAGGTAAGATTTCTGCCAGTACTAGGACAAATTGCCTGAATAAAACCATCTTCCACCATAGACAACTGAAATTGAGTTGCTGCTGAAAGTCTTATGTACTCTCGTCGCTCTTTTCGCTGAAGTTGGGCTAAATGGCTATCATATTCTTCTTGGGAAATTGCCTCTTTACTAATTAACCCCGATCGATTTGACTCCAAATAAGTTAATGACCATCCCAAGCTCTCAATTAATTGTCGCTCTTTTTTTTTCAACTTTGTCAAGTTTATGGTCTTGTATTGACTCGTCTGGTTGAAATATTTTTTTGCTTTCTGTTGATTAATTTTCTTGGGATAGGTAGAATTCTTCTGGTTCAAACTTTCTAGGCTAGTTTGATTTAAAGCACTCCAAATCGATAAATAGGTTGCCCCATCTGGATCAAGAGGCGCGGATTTAAGCCATTGGGTTGCTTCTTTTTTTCGTCCTTGCAACCTCAGTAATTCTTCTAGCTCCCTGTAAATTTGAAAGGGTAAATCTGGTTTAAGCTTAATCGCTTGCTGCAAACTTTCGCTCGCTTCATCAATTTTACCTTGTTGATAATAAAGCCTTGATAGTTCAATGTAGAAACTATGATTATCTGACTTCAATTCAATGGCTTGTTGATAAGCAGCGATCGCTTCATCTAGCTGTCTATTTAGATGTAAGGCATTGCCCAACCCAGCATAACCCCATGCTGGCAGTTTTAACTGTAGAGAAGTTGCTTGTTGATAAACAGCAATTGCTTCCTGAATATTTTTCTGTGCCATTATCACTTTAGCAAGTCTGGCATAGGTTATTCCTTTGTCTGGCTGGAGTTGGATAATCTGTTTGTAATAGGTAATAGATTGAGCGAATTCTTTTTTGATTTCGTAAATTCCTGCCAAGTAATTAAGAACTGAGATAGAGTTAGGTTCAAGCTGAAGAGCTTCACAGAACTTCTCGATCGCCGAATCTAATTTGCCCTCTTTTGTTAGCTGAATTCCTTCGTCTACATAAGTTTTAAATCTTGCTATATCTTCACTATTTGGCATAATTATTCCTAATGTTTACTCAAGGGGGCTTACAGTAGCCCATTTTTTGTTAGGCGATCTCAAAAAAAACTATGATAAATCTAGACAGACTAGCTTGAATATTAATCACAAAGACAATACATGTTGAATCAATGGCAGCTACAAGAAGCAAAAAATAAATTCTCACAAGTGATTAAACAAGCACAGCAAGGCAACCCACAGTACATTACTGTACATGGTAAACCTACAGCAGTAATTGTTTCCATAGAAGATTATCAAAAATTAAATCAACCTCAAACTTCTTTATCCGAAGCCTTAATGATTCCCTTAATAGAACAAGATCTAGATTTATCCTACACAATCCTTGGAGTTAGAAGAAATACTTCTAGTTGATACTCCATTTTTAATCTGAGTTATCTTCACCAAAAAAGCGATCGAGTATGCGACGATTTTCTACTTGTAGTCCTCTAATTTCACTTTGCATTGTCCGAATTACCCCCATGGAATCGATAAACATTTCGGTTGCTCTTCCCATTTGTTCCGTAAGTCGATCGACTCTATTAGTTAATGAATCGATCGCTTCAGTATTAGCTTCAACTTTTTGACCGATTCGCTCGATCGCTTGATTGTTAGCATCGATCTTAGCTGTATTACTGTGGCTGAGTTTGACGGCGGATTCTAATAATTTCTCGATTTGAGTTAGTCTTTGTTCTGGGGTGAGTTCTTGAGGCATATTTTTGCGGATTTTCTGCTTAAATCCTATTATACGGCGAGCGCGGATTGTTTCAGAGAAGCTGAGAGCGCACAATGGCTAAGATTCTCTTTTCAATAAGCAATGACGATCGCCTGACTGAAGCGCAGAGCGATCGCTTTTCAACCCAAGTTAGGAGTGTTGAGTGCAATTAACTTCAACTAAATCGGCTAGAGGAACATGCAAGGACAAAAAGTAATCGCTTGTTAATCTGAGTTATCTTGACTAAAAAAGTATCTAGAACTTACGCATTGACAGAATAATGAGATAATGCACTCATAAGTGAGAGTCATCGAAAAAACAGGTATCGAACAATCAGAAAAATCAGCAAACCCTCAACGGCACAATGCAATCTAGAACACTAC
>JASJDI010000231.1 GCA_030065155.1 Xenococcaceae cyanobacterium MO_188.B29 | reverse complement strand
TAGCAGCACTTCCCTTGAGAGTATGGGCACTCCTCATAAGAGTATGAACTTTTTCGGTGGTTTTTTCCTCAAGCAGGTTCAGTAGGGTTTGCTCGATGGTTTGTAGCAAATCCAATGCTTCGTCAAGAAAATATTGCTCGATTGGCTCGAGGAACTCTGATTCGATAGTCATAACTCACCTCGGTAATTAATCGACTTTAAACTGGCAGACACTAGTTTGTAATTCTTGGGAGGTATCTTGCAGTTCCTCAAATGATGCTGAAATTTCGGCAGCGTCTTTAGAAGTCTCACTGGCTATCGTTGATACATCTAGCATTACTTTAGTTAGCAGTTGGGATTGCTGACTTTGATTAGCAGCAGCTTGGGTGATTTCCTGCACCAGTTCTTTAATATCGTTAGTGGAGGTAACAATAGCATTAAGGCTCTGCTGAGTTTCTCTTACCAGATTCGTACCATTAACTACTTGAGCGATTCCCACTTCCATCGCTTCAGTAACATCATTAGTTTCAGTTTGAATTGCTTCAACCAATCGACTAATTTCGGTAGTAGCATTAGCAGATTGATAGGCAAGAGAACGAACTTCATCTGCAACTACGGCAAATCCTTTACCATATTCACCAGCGCGGGTTGCTTCAATAGCTGCATTTAGAGCGAGCAAATTGGTTTGAGTAGCAAAGTTTTCGATGAGGCTGACCACTTTGGTAATCTTTTGGAAAGTTTCACCGAGACGCTTAATCTTTTTCGCGGTATCAGAAACAGTATGGCGAATCTCCATAATTTCATCCACAGTTTTTTCCATCAGAGAGTCACCTGCCTGGACGGTTCTGTTTGCTTCTTCAACGCTCTGTTCTACTTTTTGCGCGCAGTTTGACACTTCTTCTGTTGAGGAAACCATGAACTCCAATTGTTGTAAAGCTTGGTTTAATTGCTGAACTTGCATTTTTGCCTGTTCGGACAGTTGCGTTACCGATGCGCTGTTATAGAGGGAAGTTTGACTAACTCTAGAAGCTGATTCCTGAACCTGTCGCACTAGTCCTCGCATACTTTGAATAGTAGTATTGTACCCATCAGCGATCGTCCCGATTTCATCTTCTGATAGAGGAGCGCGGACGGTGAGATCGCCACGGAAGGAAGGTTCTAAAGCACGAAGTATTCGTAAAGCTCCTTGCTGTAAGCTTTCTCGCTGAGTTCGCTCTTGTTGAACTAACTGGGATAGTTGAGCTTCCTGAGAACGCAATTTACTGAAGTATTCTCCAACTTGAAGGGTAACACCAATGTTAGTAGCAACCTGTTCCATAATCGCCTGTTCTGAACTGTCCCACTGACGAGGGCGATCGTTTTGATAGATTCCCAACAGTCCCCAAAGCTGCTCTCCTTTAAAAATAGGCATAAGCAGGTAAGCCTTTGTTTTCCATTCCTCTAAAAGGACTATGGGGAAATCATTGTGTTCGGCTCGATCGATCTCATTTACCTGTAGGCTTTCTCCGCGAAGGTAACGTCCTCCCTGATGTTCTTGAATATAGCTGTCTTTAACTTGGGCTAATTCAGTGCCTACTAGTTTTGGCCAGCCAGCAGCGACAGACTCAACTATAAAAGTTCCCGACCAATCAGGGGCAAAGCGGTAGATTGTTACCCGATCTGCTTCTAGGACTTGCCGTAGTTCATTGGTAGCAAATTGGATCGTTTTTTTGAGGTTGTGATTTTTCTGCATCAAGCCAGCAAAGCGGTTCATTAAGCGAGACGAAAACTGGATTATCTTGCTTTCCCGTTCGGCACGGCGAGCTAATTCGTGATTGTTGTTTTGAATTTTTGCCACAAGTTCTGCTTGTTCGATGGCAATTCCTAATTGAGGGGCAATTCGGAGCAGTAAATTCAGTTCTTTGGCTTCCCATTCCCGCGCTCCAGAGTTTTGATAAGCTGCAAACAGACCCCAAAGCTTATTTTCTTGGAAAATTGGAACGATGATATAAGCTTTAGCTTGATATTTTTCTAGAGACTGTAAATAACAAGGAGAAAAGCCAGCACTATACACATCATTAACCACTTGGAATTTCTTACCTCTACTGTAGTCTCCTCCCTGATTGACTTTAAAGTAAGTATCGTTGTCTAAGGCAGAGCTAGCTTCTAAGTATTTTAAAGTACAGGTACTAGAAGCGTTCATCTCTGTACTGTAGAGTTCTTCATCGCTTTCTTGGAGTTGCATTACCGATACCCAACCAGAAGACATCGACTCTGCTAAAACCTCGCCACTCCAATCTTCTTTAAATTGATAAACGACAACGCGATCGCATTCTAGCAGTTGACGCACTTCGTTAGTAGCAGTACGGAAAATATCTCTGGCATCTTGAGACTGCTGAATTTTTTGGGTAAGTTTCGCTATTGCTCTTTCTTGTTGAGCGGTTTTCTCTTTTTGTTTAACTTGATTTTCAATCTCTTTGAGGGAACTAATATTAGTCATCCCAATTCCTACTTGTAAACCAAGTTGGCGTAGAGATTCCGCTTCATCTGCTTGCCATTTACGCGCACCAGTATTCTGATAAGCAGCAATCAGTCCCCAAAGTTTCTTATTAGCGGAGAAGATAGGTGCAATCATGTAAGCTCTTGCTTCAAACTGCTCCAACAGTTGAATATGACAAGGTTGATGACCGACTAGATAAATATCCTCGACAACAAAGCACTCGCCATGCTTGTAGCGTCCTCCCTCAGTTTCTTGAAGGTAAGTATCTTGAACGACGAGTATAGTGTCAATCAGTTTAGTCCAGCCAGCAGTAACAGATTCAGCGATGAACTTACCACTCCAGTCGGGCTCAAAGCGATAAATTGCCAAGCGATCGACTTCGAGCAATTTGCGTCCCTCTTGGGTAGCAATTTGGAAAATCTTCTCCTCTTCTTTGGCGTTACGAATCTGCTCGAGCATTTGTGCTAGACCCCGTTCTCGCTTCATCGCCTTTTCTCGCTGTTGCTCTCTAAATTGACTGTGGCGCATAAAGGCTGTTTGTTGAAGGGGAAGACGGAATTGCGTAGCACAGTTAAGCATCATTTGTACTTCCGATTCCTGCCAATTGCGAGGGCCGGAGTTTTGATAGGCACTTAAGAACCCTAAAAATTCATCGTTATATTGTATGGGAATGTTAATATAAGCTTTAGCTTCTATAGCTTTAAGGGCTTCGAGAAAACAACGAGCGAAGTTTTTGGTAGAGATATCGTTGACGACGTAGTAAGGCTTAGAGTTATTCTCTTTAATAAAATAATCTCGATCGAAGGAAGAACCAGTTCTCGACCAACCACTATCTACTGACTCGGCCAAAACTTTACCGCTGCCATCTGGATTATATCCATAAACTAATACTCGATCTGCTTTGAGGGATTGTCGAATTTTATCGACCCCATCTTGCATAATCTGCTGTGCTTCTTGGTTAATTCTTCTCAGCAGGTCGTTGGCGGTTAGACCGAAGTTAACAGAGATTTGGTCGGATTTTGCTTCAACCATTTCTAGATTGGTGCTATTTTCTGAATGAATTTTTTGGACGGACATCAACTGTTCTTGGCCATTGTTTGGGGACAGGCGATCTACATGAATCGTTGATGGGTTAGAAAGAGAATTTGTTTGTCCTGTTATGAGCAACTTGTCTCGATCGTTACCCTTTTGTCCTTCTTCAGGTTTTTCATTAGATGAATCAAAAAGCCAGTTGAATACCATGTTCATTCAATCCTTGTTAATTATTAAAGAGAGATAACTTTAAGCAATTGCTTGCATAATGGAGGGGATATCCAGCACTATCCAAGTTTTACCTTGGGAATTAACGGAATAACCCCGAGCTAGAGAGCGAAGTTCCTCAGAAAACATCCCTTCTGAAATAGGCAGACAATGCTGTGGGTTGTAGATTTCAATAGTCTTAACTTGCTCGATCAATAACCCGATAGTTTCGTCTTTCCACGGAACTACAATTGCCATACCAGCATCAGGGATAGGCTCGCGTTGACACCAGTGACAAGCTCCCCATAAATTGGCTAAATCTACAATCCAGGTTGCCTTACCTTGCCAATTGATAACTCCCAGAATCATTTTTGCCATCTGTGGTACTGGCAAAATATTTTCGAGAGAAAGGTTTATTACCTGTTGCAACTCAGCCAAGGGAAGTAAACCATCGACTTCTGGAGTTAGAAAAAATCGTAAAAATCGCTGACCCTCTTGCTGTGGAATATTTTGAAGGCTGTTATTATCGAGTGTAGAGATACTTTCTGGTAATTGTATCACTGTCTCTAGTTCTCCTTAGCCAATCAACTGGTTAATGGTTTGCTGCAAAGCTGCTTCATCAACTGGTTTTGTCAGATAAGCATCAGCACCACTCATATTTGCCCAGGTTTTGTCAACCTCTTTATTTTTCGTTGAACAGATCACCACTGGTATCTTTTGAGTTTCTGGATTTGCTTTTAACTTACGACAAAGTTCAAACCCACTTTGCCCTGGCAAAATTACATCTAGTACAATCAGAACTGGTTTTTGCTGTTTTAATCTCAGTTCTGCTTCTTCCCCGCTAGTAACTCTTAAAACTGATAATCTTTGCTTTTGTAAATAACGGGTTAATTTTTCTGCTTCTGCTTGACTATCTTCAACTAAAAGTATTTGGCTCATTGTTTTTTCTGATTTGTAAGTGAATGGTTAGGCATTAATCAAATATTTGTCTAGTACTTTGAGTACCTCCTGTGCTGCCACAGGTTTTGAGAGAAAGTCAGTTGAACCCACCATTTTGGCTCTCATCCGATCTACTAAGCCATCTCTACCTGTTAAAATGACCACTGGCACATTTTTGAGGCTAGGAGTTCTACGGATTTGCGCGCAAATCTCATAACCATTAGTAATTGGCATCATTAGATCTAAAAAGATCAAGTTGGGCTTGCTTTTCAAAAATAAGGGAAGCGCGTGTAAGCCATTTTGAATGCCTACAAAATGATAACCTTGCCCTCGAATTATGTTCTCTAGAGCTTGACAAGCTACAGGACTATCATCTACACAAGCTACTAAGAGATCTTTCTCTGGAGACGACGAAACTGAGCTATTGCCACCAAGTTTAGAAATATGAGAACTATTACTTTCTCGCGGAATTGGCACTGAGGATAAGTCAATTTCCCCTAGCTCGACTAAAGGTAGTAGAGACTTCGTCAAAGACACAATTTCCACATCCCTTTCCACTGCTAAATCCCGCAAGCTTTGGGTACCATTAATAAGAGAAATAATTGATTTCTGGGTACTAGAGAGACTCTGAGCTTTAAGAATATTTGGTTTTTTAATAATAGGAAATAGATTGGGCGAATAAGTTTCTAAACCCTCATTTTGCCATTTTTGCCATGCCTGTACTGCTTGTTTGAGAATAGGTGCAATCTCAACCAAGGGTAAGAGTGAGATGAACTTGCTATTAGGATCGTCGGGAATAACCTTAGATGACAAGCTATTACCACCGATTTGACCAAATTGGATTAAATCAAATAGAATCTCTGTGTTAGCATTGGCGGTCGCCTCAGCTAATTGTTGTCGTTGAATCAAACCCTGACTCAGCAACTTTATTAATATGTTGTACCGTTGGCTCGATTTCTTTTCTAAGGCTAGAGACTGGAACTGAGAATTGTTCAAGTTCGGACAAAACAACTTTAAATGTCGCCACCATACCTTTTCTGAATTAGTGCCACCTGGCAAACTTAGATGTCCTAAACGAAAAAAAAAGCTCCAGCCTTGATTATTATTGATTTTAATGTGCAGGCTGCCACTGAACGATGCTTGTTTAAACTCTTGTAGCTGAACAAATAATTCTTTTAAACTGATATTAGTATATTCAATGTTCTGTTCAACCTCTAACATGATTTACTTTGAATATTTTGATATGAAATTAGAATTCCCAATTTTCACAAAAAATTAGCAATCAAAAAAACTTCATTAAAATTTCTTCTTGTTTTAACCTTATAGTTGTATGAATTATCTCGATTTAGACAACTTTGTTTGCGGATTGGTTACGTAAGCACTATCTTGTTAAGATCGAGAAGATTAGAATAGGAGTTGGCTGACTGTGGTTGTTCAAATAAATACCGATAAACGCTACGAAGATAAAACCCAAGCAATTGCTAAAGAACTTATTCAAGCAACGAGAGATAAAAGTAATATCTTTGCCCAAATGCGAGAAGGTATGCGTTGGGACGATCGCTTGTTAGACTGGGCGATGAGTAATCCTGGTTTGCGGGTACAATTATTCCGCTTTATCGATACAATTCCTGCTTTGCAGAGTAAAACGGAAGTTGCCCGTCACCTGCAACAGTATTTAAGCGATGAGTCAGTAGAGTTACCTTCTGCACTAAAAAGTATTCTGAATTTTACTGATGCGGATTCTTTTCCTGCCCAAACTGCTGCTGCCACAGTAACTAAAGCAGTAGAAACCCTAGCTTATAAGTATATTGCAGGAGAGAATATCTCTGAAGTAATTAAAGCGATCGAACGTTTGCGCAAAGAAGGGATGGGTTTTACTATCGACTTGTTGGGAGAGGCAGTAATCACCGAATCCGAAGCCCAATCTTATTTAGATAGATATGTAGAATTAATTGAACAACTTACGCAGCAAGCACAAAAATGGTCGAGGATAGAAGGGATAGATTTAGCTAAGGGGGAAGAATTACCCCAAGTACAGGTATCAGTTAAACTAACTGCTTTTTACTCTCAATTCGATCCCCTCGATCCTGCAGGCAGTAAAGAGAAAGTATGCGATCGCATTCGCATTTTACTGCGTCGCGCTAAAGAATTAAATGCT
Organism: Xenococcaceae cyanobacterium MO_188.B29; assembly: GCA_030065155.1. Taxonomy (GTDB): domain Bacteria; phylum Cyanobacteriota; class Cyanobacteriia; order Cyanobacteriales; family Xenococcaceae; genus JASJDJ01. Next base: position 4,327 of record JASJDI010000231.1, on the reverse strand, counting down.
GCGATCCATTTTGACATGGAACAGTATGTCTACAAAGATTTAACTCTAGCTATCCTCAAAGAGTTATTAATGGAAGAAGAGTTTCGCAATCGTACCGATCTCGGTGTTACGCTACAAGGCTATTTGAGAGACTCGGAACAAGATTTAAAAGATTTAATTGAATGGGCGAAAAAACGAGGTAATCCCGTTACTGTTCGTTTAGTTAAAGGGGCTTATTGGGATCAAGAAACAATTAAAGCTAGACAAAATCATTGGGAACAGCCAGTGTATAACGAAAAAGCTGCTACTGATGTTAATTTTGAACGAATGACCCGCTTATTGCTAGAAAATCATGAATATTTGTATGCAGCCATTGGCAGTCATAACGTGCGATCGCAGGCTTTAGCTTGTGCGATCGCTGAAACTTTAGATATTCCTCCCCGTCGCTTCGAGATGCAGGTTTTATATGGCATGGGGGACAAATTAGCCAAAGCTTTAGTCAAAAGAGGACATCGAGTTAGAGTATATTCTCCCTACGGTAAGTTACTACCAGGCATGGCTTATTTAATTCGTCGTTTATTGGAAAATACAGCTAATAGTTCCTTTTTACGCCAAAATCTGGAAGAAAAACCCATCGAAGAATTAATCGCACCACCCCAGGTAGGGGCGAAACCTCTCCCCTCACAACCCCCAGCCCCTTCTCCCCTCTCCTATCAGGAGAGAGGATTAAGGGGAGAGGTAGAATTTCCCAACGCACCCGATACAGATTATGCCAACGCAGATTTACGAAATAAAGCCCAACAAGCCTTAGAAACAGTTCGCAGTTCTTTGGGTAAAACCTATCTACCACTAATTAATGGCGAGTATGTCGAAACTAGTACCTATATTGACTCGGTTAATCCGTCGCGATCGACAGAAATAGTCGGCAAAGTTGGTTTGATTTCGGTAGAACAGGCAGAAAAAGCCATCAAAGCAGCCAAAAATGCCTTTCCAGCTTGGTCTAATACTCCTGCTCAAGAAAGAGCGAGAATAATCCGTAAAGCTGCCGATATTATGGAGGAGAAACGCCACGAACTTAATGCTTGGATTTGTTTAGAAGTAGGCAAAATTATTCCTCAAGCAGATGGAGAAGTGTCTGAAGCGATCGATTTTTGTCGCTACTATGCTGCGGAGATGGAAAGGTTAGATGCTGGTTATAACTATGATGTAGCTGGAGAAACTAACCGTTACTTCTATCAATCTAAAGGAATTGCCGTAGTTATTTCCCCCTGGAATTTTCCTTTCGCGATCGCTACAGGAATGACAGCATCTGCTTTGGTTACAGGTAATTGTACTCTTTTCAAACCTGCGGAAACTTCTTCGATTGTGGCAGCAAAAATAACCGAAATATTTATGCAAGCGGGTATTCCCAAAGGAGTATTACAGTTTCTTCCTGGTAAAGGTTCAGAAGTTGGTGCCTACTTGGTAAAACATAAATGTACTCACTTAATTTCTTTTACAGGTTCAAGAGAAGTAGGCTGTCGTATTTACGCCGATGCTGCTATCTTGCAACCAGGGCAAAAACACCTCAAACGAGTAATTGCCGAGATGGGAGGTAAAAACGCTGTTATCGTCGATGAGAGTGCAGATTTAGACCAAGCTGTGGCGGGAGTAGTTCAATCTGCTTTTGCTTACACCGGACAAAAGTGTTCTGCTTGTTCTAGGGTAGTTGTTTTCCAAACTGTTTATGATGCTTTCGTCGAGAGACTAGTAGAAGCAACTAAGTCTCTGAATGTAGGAGTAACAGATGCACCCAGTACTCAAGTAGGACCTGTAATTGATGGTAATGCTCGCGATCGCATTTTAGAATATATCAGCACAGGCAAACAAGAAAGCACCCTTGCTCTAGAAATGCCTATCCCAGAAGGGGGATATTTTGTTCCCCCTACAATTTTCAAAGAAGTCTCCCCTCAAGACACTATTGCCCAAGAAGAAATTTTTGGTCCTGTACTTGCAGTAATTAAAGCTAGTGATTTTGATGAGGCTTTAGCCATTGCTAACGGTACAGATTATGCTCTTACAGGAGGCTTATATTCTCGTACTCCCCAACATATCGATCGAGCTTATCGAGAATTTGAAGTAGGCAACTTATATATCAACCGTACCACTACTGGCGCGATCGTCTCTCGTCAACCCTTCGGTGGGTTTAAACTATCTGGGGTGGGTTCAAAAGCTGGAGGTCCTGATTATCTGTTGCAATTCCTTGAACCCCTTGTAGTGACAGAGAATATCCAGCGTCAAGGGTTTGCTCCTATTGAGGGTGCAGAGTAAGTTAAATGTCAACTACATCTTTAATATCATTCATAAGCTACAGTTTTGTAGCACTTGTATTGATACTTTTTGGCTTAATTTACTTGCTCAAGAATAAGTTTATGCCCTATCATAGCGAAGCACTCGGCTTGTCATGGTCTGAGCTTGAACCAAATAAGCAGATATTAATTCTGGCATTGATGAGAGCAGCAGGGGGGAGGGTTTTTAGCTGCAGGATTAGCTATGTTGATCCTGCTGATTATTCCTTGGAGGGCTGGATATACTTGGTCAATATATGCAATTCCTGCCATTAGTCTTTGTAATTGTTTTGGTACTTTATATGCCACCTTATTGGTGAAAACTAGAACTCCTGGAACACCACCGGTTAGACTAAGCTTACTTGCTTTAGCATTGACTATGATTGGATTCATTTTTTCCCTCATCTGAAATCAAACAAGCTTGTCCATAACCAACGCATTATCAGAACTGTCAAAGTAGCAAACCCAATAACTATGACTATTAAAAGCAGAATTAAGCCAATTATAAATAGGCGATCGACGAAGCTGGCACGCCAAGAGCGATCGCTCTTTTGATTTGGCTGTGTTTGGGGTAAATATTTTTCTAATAAAGCAATATTTCTTACATTAGCTTTCCAACCAACATCAAAAATGTCACCTAAGACTGGAATAGTACCTATTACCGAATCGAATACAAGATTGCCTACCATTTGCCCTACAACTTGTCGAGAGAGTCCCATTCTTGCAGCTTCGACAACGATATAAGCACCCAATGCTCCTGCGATAGTATCACCACCACCAGGCAGTAATCCTAAAATGGGGTCTATACCAATACGATAGCCAGTCCCAGGAATAGGAATCGCATTATCTAGTAGACGAGAAAGACGACGGAGATTATTAATCTTGATAGGATGAGGCTGTGACATAAAGAAAAAATCCTCGCGAGTTAACATGAACATTGAACAATAAACAATGAACTAGGACTTACGCATTGACAAAAAACTAACACTATGGCGGCTAAACAGCACAGGTAGTTGAAAGATTACTGAGAATATACTCACGGCTCACTAGGGTAAATAAGTTTCTCTGTACTTGATACCAATTAGAAATTGAGTTGGTCGAACGCATTTTCTCTAAACGAATAAATGCTTGAAGTGAAACGGACATCTCACGTTCTGGAGCTTGGCTCCAGAACCGTGTCCTCCAAAATATGTGTGTTTTAATTGCTTGGGTATTTCGCACCATAAATTTACAAATACCACAGACTTGTTTGATGGCACGATGAAATGCTTCAATTCCCCAATGAGTATCATGAATTGTGATAAATTCTTTTCGAGAAATCTCTCTCAGCTTTTCTAAGTCTGGTAAATATAAAATGTAGTGTCGAGAGTCTCCTTTTCTGAAGTCTTTCCTCAACAGTTTTATCAATCCAAATTCTTTAAGATGAGTGATTAAACCTTCGTTGGGAATCGCTATAGTACTTACCTGTTCGTATTTGCCAGGTTTATTAGAGATAGTTCTGTTTTTTTCTACACCGAATAGAAAACCTAGTTTCTGGTTTCTTAGAAACTTCAGGTTGGCTATCGACGAGTACCAACTATCACCTGTTACTATGCGCTTGTTTTAAGCCCCAAGTCATTACTTCGAGTAGCATTTCTTTAAAATAATCGTTTTTTGTTTTCCCCTCCTTTTTGTCATAAATGCGGTAATTTATTGGGACTGATTTTTCTTGCTGGTCGCTGTAATAAAGAGTGATTAGATTTAATCCTTTGATACTTTTGTGATATTTACCTGACCAAAAATATCCAATTAATTCAGCGCATTCTGGATTACTGTAATGTTTTTCTATTACTGTGTCATCAACGCTTACAATTCCTCCTTTTAAGTCAATTAAATCTCTAACAGTGTCGAATAAATCCTTTGCTTCGTATCTTTCCCTCAATAAAAAGCGATTGATGCTATCGTGTGAGACATTTTCCAGTATTTCCGCTAGTCTGCTACATCCCATTTGTTTTGGTTCTGACAATAAAAACAATGTGTAG